>CAZSOE010000133.1:5035-6174 GCA_964608335.1 uncultured Chloracidobacterium sp. | reverse complement strand
AGATGAGAGACCCTGATCAGTTCGGAAAATCGGCGTCATCTGCGTTATCTGCGGTTGATATGTTTTGCAGACACTCGACCCGGCACGATGCTTGCCGTGATCAATCTGGATGAACCAAACCACGCTTGCCAAACCGGTCAGCACAAAGGGCGTTGGGCTGCATACGGCGGTCGAGGTCAGCCTTACGCTCAAGCCCGCGCCTGAGAACACAGGGTATGTTTTTGTCCGGACGGACCTCGATAATTTCGAGATACCGGCGTCGGTCGAATACATATCGCATTGTTCCTACGCGACGACGCTTATGCGGCGGGGCGTGGTCCTTTCTACCTGCGAGCATCTGCTCTCGGCGCTTCGCGGTTCGGGGATCGATAATTGTATTATCGAGCTCGACAATATCGAGATCCCGATCATGGACGGCTCAAGCGAGGATTTTGTCGGGCTGATCGAAGAGGCGGGCATCGTCGAACTGCATGCGCCGCGACGCGTGTTTCGCGTGCTCCGGCGTGTCGAGTTCGAACAGGGCGATCGAAAAATGGCGATCGAGCCGTCAGATCATTTTGAGATCGAATGCGTTATCGAGTTTCCGCATCCTTTTATCGACCGTCAATCGTTCACCTTCGTCCAGGACAACGGTTCGTATGGCAAGGAAGTGGCCTCGGCCCGCACCTTCGGCTTCGCTTCCGAGGTCCAGGCGCTCAGGAAGGCGAACCTCGCCCTCGGCGGCTCGCTAGACAACGCGATCGTCCTGACGCCCGACGGAATGCTGAATGAGACTCCGCTACGCTTCGACGACGAATTCGTCCGCCACAAGATCCTCGACATCATCGGCGACCTCGCGCTCCTGGGAATGCCCGTTCAGGCAAAAGTCACCGCCGAGAAGAGCGGCCACTCAGTCCATGCGTCTTTGATGAGCAAATTGCTGCGGACCGAAGGTGCGTGGGAAGTGTCGGAACCACCTGCGTGAGCGGGCGGCCAGTTTGACCAACCGCGAAAAACGCTAACGAATCCGAATCGTCGTCCCGCAAACCCCGTTGATATTTGTCAGAACTGGCCGCCCGCTCACGCAGGCGGTTCTGACCAATCCGCTGTGTGAAACGTTCCTTCCCTGTCGACGCGTTGATAAGTATGCGCGCCGAAGA
>CAZSOE010000133.1:1981-5025 GCA_964608335.1 uncultured Chloracidobacterium sp. | reverse complement strand
TTGACCACCCGCGAACACCGCTAACCCATCCGAATCGACATTCACAACCCCGGTTGTTATTTGATCGAACTGGCCGCCCGCTCACGCAGGCGGTTCTGACCAATCCGACGTGTGAAACGTGCCCTCTCTACCAGTGCGCTCATACATATGCGCGCCGAAGAGGTCGCGTTGGGCCTGGATGAGATTTGCGGGCAGGCGTTCGGAGCGGAGTGCGTCGAAATACCCGAGAGCCGACGAAAACGCCATTCCGGGGAGGCCGCTGCCGACGAAGGCGGAGGCCAGTTTGCGGAGTGACTCGGAGCAGTGAGTGACCGTCTCGCGGATTCGCTTGTCGAGGAAAAGACTTGGCAGAGCCGGGTCTTTGGTGTACGCCGAGCGGACCTGATCGAGCAGTGCCGAACGAATTATGCAGCCGCCGCGCCAGATCTTCGCTAGTTCACCGATATTCAGCTCATACGACTTCTCGATGGATGCCGCCTGCAGGAGCGAGAGGCCCTGCGCGTAGGCAATAATGAACCCGCAAAGGAGTGCTTCGCGGATCTGGTCGACGCCGATCATGTGTTTGTCCACGGCGACCACGCGGCTTGCCTTCGCGGTAACGCCCAGCGTGTACGGCGGCGTGCCGAGCGCATCGGCGATCGTGCGGCGCGTTTCGCGCAGAGATGAGATCTGCCGCATCGTGACCGCGGCGTCAATTGTCGGGACCGGTATGCCGAACTCCATCGCAGCCTGCGATGCCCAGCGGCCGGTTCCCTTCTGCCCCGCCGCGTCTACGATCATATCCACCAGCGGTCCGCCGCTTTCCTCGTCGGTTTTCCGGAGGACCGTCGCAGTGATCTCGACCAGGAACGACCGCAGCTCGCCGGAATTCCATTCTTCAAACAGGTCGGCGATCGCGGCCGAATCCATCGAGAGCACGCGTTTAAGGTAATCGTAGGTCTCCGCGATCAACTGCATCATGGCGTACTCGATGCCGTTGTGGACCATCTTGGAGAGATGTCCGGCTGCGCCGAAGCCGACGTGGGCCGCGCACGGTTCGCCGCGGACCTTCGCCGAAACGGCCTCGAACATCGGGCCCACGCGTTCGTAAAGCTCGGTCTTTCCGCCGGCCATTATGCTCGCGCCATGACGAGCGCCTTCTTCGCCGCCCGACACGCCGACGCCAAGGAACCCGAGTCCCCAGGCGGAAAGCTCCGATTCGCGCCGCTCGGTATCGGCAAAGTGCGAATTGCCGCCGTCGATGATCAGGTCATCCTTCTCAAGATGCGGCCGCAGATCGGCAATGACCGCGTCGACGACCCGCCCGGCGGGCACGAGCAGCATGATGGTTCGTTTCTTGTTGAGGCCCGCAACCAGCTCGGAAAGGCTCGATGCGGCGGCAACCGTTAGTCCCTCACCTTCGGCCGTCAACAGGTCGCGTTTTGCCGGATCGATGTCGAACCCGACGCACGATACACGGTTCTCCCCGAGGTTGAGGAGAAAGTTGCGGCCCATCGTTCCGAGCCCGATCATGCCAAAATCGGCTTTTGTCATCTCTCAGTGGCCCAGATGTTTCACGAACGCCTGCTTCAGGTTCGTCTCGATCTTCGCATGCAGCGGCGTCGGGCTGTTTGGGTCTTTTTTCGCCTTCTTATGGATGTATTTCGCACATTTGCCACACAACAAATACGCGATCAGCACGCCGTGTTCGCGGAATATGAACGCGTTCAGCGACAACGCATTTCCGCCCTTGAACTTCATCGCGTCGATCTCACGGCCACAGCCAGGGCAGCCGTCGCCGTCGTGAAGCCAACGTCCTCTGATCGCACTGCCGAACTGTTTCTGGGCCAAGCGAAAGAGCCCGTCAAGCATGTCTTCGATCTCTCTATCGGACATATAAAAAAGGTCTAACGATACCGACCTGGCCGATCATACCGCCCAAACATCTGCAAGTGCGACATCGTTGTCGTACAGCTCGGGCGAATCGTCGAGCTTCCACCACGCCCCGATCACCATTCCGGCAAAGGCCCATTCGCGGACCTCTTGCGTCGAAAGACCGAAGGCCGCCGAGAAGGCCCGAATAGCAAACGTCAACAGGTCGTCGACCCTATCACTGCCATTTTGCCACCAGTGAAGATTATTGAGAAATACCGAGATCTCATAGCCGATATGCCCGACAACACCTTTCGGATCGATAACGGCAAATCCGTCCTCCGCCGTCAGAATATTGCCGTGGTGAAAATCGCCGTGCAGATAGAACGTGTGGTCGGTGCTGCCCGAAAGCCGGTCATAGATCTCGAAAGCCCTATCGGCATATGAGGTCGGAAAGTCACCGCGTCGCGACGTGCGAAAGTTCTCGAACCAAGCATCGACCGAACCGACATCGATCGTCCGCTTTGGCGGCGGCCTCAGCACGCTGCGTAACACATCGATCGCCACGACGACCGACCCCGCCGGATCACCGGCGAACTTCTCGAACAAGGCCTCGCCGGGCCGCGCCCGCTCGAGCAAGATCGCCGCGCGGTCGTTGTCGACAGCCAGAAGTCGCATGCAGCCAATTCCATCACGTGCCCGAAGCCATTGAGCCTCCTGAAAGATCTCGACTCGCTCATAGGGCGGACTGATCTTGACGACAACATCGCTACCGTCATTTCGCACGGCGGGAGCAACAAAATTGAATTCACCGCCCGGGAAAGGCTCTGCGACCGACAAGCTCCATTCCGTTTCGAGCCTGGCGACCATGCGCGGAAGGTCGTCGAGCCAGCGTTTTCCACGCTCGCCGCAGATCGCAGTAACGTGAGTAATAAGCTCGTCGGGGGGAACAACGGCGAAGCGAACTTCCATACAGGCTTGACGAGTTTAGCCGTTGTGTCTGATGCTAGGCAAATGAGGTCTTTGCTTGACGCTATCAAGCCGACTACGTTGATCGATCCGGGAAAGCTGCGCGATCGCCTCGGGCTCGATGTAACAATCGCAAGCGAGACGTTCCAGCACACGGGGAGCTTTAAGTTCCGGGCGGCTTACAATGTCGCGGTCAACGTGCCAAATGACGAGCTGATCGGCGT
>CAZSOE010000133.1:0-1881 GCA_964608335.1 uncultured Chloracidobacterium sp. | reverse complement strand
TCCGGGCGGCTTACAATGTCGCGGTCAACGTGCCAAATGACGAGCTGATCGGCGTGTCGTCGGGCAATTTCGGGCAGGCCCTCGCACTTGCTGCGAAGCTTACGGGAAAGAGATGTACGGTGATCATGCCAGACAATTCGGCCCGCGTTAAGGTGGACGCAGTGAGATCGTACGGGGCAGGGGCCGATCTGATCGACGTCAAAAAGGTCCGCCGGGCCGAACGGCTTGCCCAGTTGGCTGATGAGCGGCCGGACGCCTACCTGGCGAGCGCATTCGACGATGAGTTCGTCATCAACGGTAACTCGACGCTCGGCGATGAGCTGTACGATCGCGGATTCGATTCGGTCATCGTGCCCGTCGGCGGCGGCGGTCTAAGCTCCGGGATCGTGCGAAGCTTCACCCGGCATGGCTCTTCGACCGAGGTATTTGGCGCAGAACCGCTGATCGCGAACGACGCCGCACGAAGCTTGCGGGCCGGCGAGCTTCGCGCCAACGACAGTGAACCTCAGACGATCGCCGACGGCGCGCGCACATTGTCCGTCGGTAAACTCAACTGGCCGATATTGCGCGATGGGATCGCGGGGATATTCGAAGTGCCCGAGGATGCAATCGCCGACGCGCTCAGGACCTATTTCGAGTTCGCTAATCTTAAATGCGAACCCACAGCGGCCCTGCCGCTCGGCGCGTTGATGCTCAACAGGGAAAAGTTTGCCGACAAGAAAGTCTGTCTCGTCGTAACCGGCGGAAATGTCGACGCTGGGGTCTACGCACAGTTGATCACCGGATCTCTTCGACAAACGTCACACGGTTGATCTCGTAGAGGGTCGTCTGTCCCGAAAAGACCTTCTTCACAGCCGATTCCCGAAGACTCGAAAGCCCTTCCTTCTCCGCCTGCCGTCGTATCTCGCTTCCTGGGCGGCGCTCGATGATCATCTCGCGGATGGTGTCGGACATATCGAGCAGCTCGTGAATGGCCGAGCGTCCGCGGTAGCCCGTGTGGTTACACGCGTCGCATCCGACGCTGCGGAAAAACTTCTTGTCGCCGACATCGGCCGGGCGAAGCCCCGAAGAATGCAGTTCCTCGTCCGTCGGCTGATACGGCCGTTTGCATGTCGGGCACAGCAGCCGAACGAGCCGCTGCGCCAGAACGCAGTTTAGCGACGACACAAAATTGTAGGGCTCGACGCCCATGTTGAGAAAACGGCCGATGACGTCGATCACGTTGTTTGCGTGAACGGTCGTGAAGACGAGGTGGCCGGTCAGCGCCGACTGGATGGCGATCTGCGCCGTTTCTTCGTCACGAATTTCGCCGACCATGATCTTATCGGGGTCGTGACGCAGGATCGAGCGAAGTCCGCGGGCAAAGGTCAGTCCCTTTTTTTCGTTGACCGGTATCTGTACGATTCCGTGGAGCTGATACTCGACCGGGTCTTCGATCGTAATTATCTTGTCTTCCTCGTTGCGAATTTCATTAAGCGCGGCGTACAGCGTGGTCGTCTTACCCGAACCTGTCGGGCCGGTCACGAGCACCATGCCGTACGGCTCTTTGATATAGAGCCTGAAACGTTGGACATCTTCCTCATCGAAGCCCACGACGTCCAGGTTGAGACTCTTAAAGCTCTCGTTTATCTGTTCTTTATCGAGGATACGAATGACGGCGTCCTCGCCGAAGATCGTCGGCATTATCGAAACGCGGAAATCGACCGTGCGCCCCTTGTAACGCACGCGAAAGCGGCCGTCCTGCGGAATGCGGCGTTCAGCGATGTCCAACTCCGACATGACCTTGATACGAGAGATCAAGGTCTGGTGGAACGCGATGTCGATCGGGTCGACCTTCGCATACAGGGCGCCGTCGATGCGGAATTTTACCTGCACATCGCG
>CAZSOE010000132.1:0-6193 GCA_964608335.1 uncultured Chloracidobacterium sp. | reverse complement strand
TGCAGGGCTCTCGGGCGATACCACGTTTGGCGGGCTCGAGCGGATCGAGCGGGTGCTCGACCAGGAGAACGGCCAAATATTGATACTCGAGCTGGGTGCAAATGACCTTCTCCGGGGCGTGCCGGTCGCCGAGACCCGTAAGAATCTCGATCAGATGGTCCGCAAGGCGAAGGCACGGAATGTTAAGGTGCTTCTCTGCGGAATGATCGCCCCGCCGACCATGGGCGCCGAGTATCAGCGGGAGTTCACTTTGCTGTTCCCCGACCTGGCGAGCGAACACAAGGTCGCTTTCCTGCCTTTTCTGCTCGACAACGTCGCGCTCAACAAAGACCTGAACCCGGCCGATGGAATTCACCCCAATCCCGCAGGCACGAAGATCATGACAGTGAACGTGTACTAAGCGCTCTAGCCGCTGCTGGCCTCAAGGTAGGTCCGTCCGTTTGAAATGATGCGGGCGGCGATTGAGCCAACTCCGCGACCGCTCGATCGCAAATCGAAGGCGCCGCAGCACGCCGGCACTTCGTCCTTGCATTTCCGCCCCGCCATTTCCTCGCGAAGGTCGCCGTCCCTCCCAAGCGGATGCATAGTCGGACTGCTGTGGCATCTTCCTGAAGATCTCGCCCGCATCGACGCGTCGAGCGATTATCAACAACATCGTCGACTGGCCATTGATAAGCGTGACGCGTTCACCCACGATGTCCGGATCGGCGACGTCGTACCATGAGCCTCCGGGTGCTTCTTCGAAGATCATCATCCTCTCGAGCTTGTAGCCATTTTCTGCCGAGAGAACGCGATAAAAAAGCTCCGGGCTGAACTGGTAGAAACCGTGACCCATCTGGTTGTTGGCCGGTGTTATGGCGAGAAAATGTCCGCCCGGGGCAACCATCTCCATGCAATTGCGGATGGCCTGCGGGTAATTAAAAACGTGTTCGAGCGTCCCGCCGTCGAGCACCGCCGTGTACTTGCCCTTGAATTGATCCGGTATCGGAAGATTGAAATCGTGCTGCACGGAAGCGTGCTCGTAGCCGGACGCGTCGAACGAGACGACTTCGTCTGCCCCCAGCAGTTCGAAAAACCCTTCCGAATACCCGTCGGCCACCGCTTCCGAGGCCCGTTCCGTCGGTAGACCAAAGCGACGCAGATTATCCCCAAGTCGGTCGGCGTCGATCAGCATTTCCTGCCGACCGATCATTGCCGTCCTCGAAAAATCGACGCCGTGCTCCCGTGCGAAGAGCAGAAAGAGCGTGCCGTTGGCATCCAGGCCCATAAATACGCTTCAGTATAACGGGTATTACGAATGCGGTAAAAAGATTAGAATCTTCTGAACAGCATATGAACGTTACTCACCTCGAATGCGGGATGTGCGGGCTTGAGCACAAGGCCCAACAACTGAACAACCTATGCACGGAATGCGGCAAGCCTTTGCTTGTCAGGTACGACCTCGAACGTGCCGCGGCGACGCTGACCCGCCAGGCACTTATCGAACGCGAAGCCTCGCTGTGGCGCTACCGCGAGGTACTTCCGGTCGTTGACGAGGCGAACATCGTCAGCCTCGGAGAAGGCTGGACGCCGCTATTCAAGGTCGATCGTCTCGCCGGATCGCTGCCCATCAAACTCGATCTCTATATCAAGGACGAAGGCCAGAATCCGACGCAGTCCTTCAAAGCCCGCGGAATGACGGCCGCGATCTCGATGGCAAAAGAACTCGGGGTCACAAAGGTCGCCGTCCCGTCGGCGGGCAACGCGGCCGGGGCGATGGCCGCATATGCCGCCAAAGCCGGAATGGAAGCGCACATATTCATGCCGGCCGACACCCCGCACGCGAACATCGTCGAATGCGAACAAACGGGAGCGCACGTGACGCTCATCGACGGGCTGATCACAGATTGCGGCCGTGTTGTGGGCGAACGAAAAGAGGCTGAAGGATGGTTTGACGTCTCGACGCTCAAAGAGCCCTACCGCGTCGAAGGCAAGAAAACGATGGGCTACGAGATTGCCGAGCAATTTAGTCGAGAGTCGGCGAACCAACGGCAACGAGTCTCTACTCTCGACTCGCGACTCTTGACTCTTCCGGACGTTATCATCTACCCGACCGGCGGCGGTACCGGCCTGATCGGAATGTGGAAGGCTTTCGATGAGATGGAAAAAATGGGCTGGATCGGCCCCGAGCGCCCTCGGATGATCAGCGTCCAATCTTCGACCTGTGCCCCGATCGTCCGGGCGTTTGAAGAAGGTGAACGTTTCGCAGACGAATTCGAGAACGCAGCAACGGTCGCCTCAGGGCTTCGAGTGCCGAAGGCCATTGGTGATTTTCTGATCCTGGATGCGATCCGGGCGTCGGGCGGCACCGCCATCGCCGTCGATGACGCAGAGCTTGTCGCAGCGGTCCGCGAAATAGGTGCCGCGACAGGCATCTTCGCTGCCCCTGAAGGGGCCGCCTGCCTGCCCGCCCTTCGAAGGCTTATCAAGGGTGGTCGGGTGGCCGAGGGTGAAAGTGTTGTGCTCTTCAACACCGGCTCCGGTATCAAGTATCTGGAAGCGTTCGGAACGCCTTCGTGAACCGATAGAATACTCGTTTTATGTCTTGACACGTATGTTATACTAGGATCTGCTGCGGAAATTTGGCCCCCGCGCGCACGTCCATGGAAAAGTTTTTTTTGCGATTTAGTGATTTTCTGTCTGTTTTTCACCATAACTCGTTGCTTGACAATAGGTTACATGTCCCATTCGGCAGTGGGACACGTGTGGGACACCGTGGGACAGATGCGGTTTTCGCGTCCGAGGCTCCCCATATTCGGGACTGCCTGCCGTAGCCGCCGAAACCCTTTTCTGATAGACTTTTAGGTTATTTCGCCCGCGTGGGCACAGAAACTGCCGAACTATGTTTAGCGACAATTTCAGACGAGGTGAGGGCAAGGGTAACGGGCGAAAGGGCTCAAAGGCCGTATCTAAACTCGCCGACATAAGCTGGAAGGCGTTTCAGGCGGTGAACACCGCTCTTCCAGAGGGAAGGTCGATCCAACCTGAGTGGGCGGCGGAGCCGCTCTTGAAGTCATACGAGCGGACCGCTCCGCCGCTCGGCTTCCCGCGTGAAACGGACAGCCTGTGCCCCGCCTGCGTCAAATCGGTTCGCAACGGCGTTATCTCAGGCGACATTCCGCTCAACATTCTGATGGACGCCCATCCGGGCGAGATCAAGGCGGAAATTGTCGAGGAGAACGGCCAGGTCATCATGCGAAAGGAATGTCCGACGCATGGGCTCTTCGAAGACGTTCTGGCGACCGACGCTCGTTTCCTCGCACGCATCGAATCGCTTTTCTTCGGCCGCGATTTCGAATCCGCCGAGGATTCGCATGTTCACCACCACGGCACTAGCGACATTAAATTCGGCCGTGGCGCCGTGCTAACGGTCGACCTGACCAACCGTTGCAACATGATGTGCAATCCGTGCTTTATGGATGCAAATCAGGTGGGCTACGTGCACGAACCGACGTTTGAGGATACTAAGGCGATATTGGATCGGGCGGTTTCGTTCAAGCCGAAACGTCAGATCATTATCTTGTTTTCCGGCGGCGAGCCGACGTTATCACCATACTTTTTGGACGCGGTCGCTTACGCAAAGAAGGTCGGCTTTTACCGCATCCTCGCCGCTACGAACGGCATTCGCTACGCCGAGGACATCGAGTTTTGCAAGGCCGCAAAAGAGGCCGGGCAGCACGGCGTGTATCTGCAATTCGACGGAACGAATGAAGAAGACAACAAACACCGCGGCGTCGGCAATCTCTTTGACGTAAAGCTAAAGGCGATCGAGAATCTCGCTTCGGTCGGCATCAAGGTTACGCTCGTCACGACGATCGTCAACTCCTGGAACAACGAGGGCATCGGCTCTATCGTGAGGTTCGCTGCCGAGAATATCGACAAGGTCCAGACGATCGCTTTCCAGCCGGTCTCGTTTACCGGCCGCGACGAAGACATATCCGACACGGATCGCAAACAGCAGCGTTACACGCTCGCGGGAATGACGCATGACCTGAAAGATCAGCTCGACGGTGTGCTCGAACCGATGCGTGATTGGTTCCCGCTAAGTTCTTATTCTGCTTTTACTTCCGTGATGGATATGCTTCAGGGAGCTGACGCTCCGTGGGGCTGGTCGTCGTGTAATTGCCACCCCAACTGCGGGATCTTCACGTTGATGGTGGTCAACAAAAAGACGGGCCTGACGAAGTCGCTCTTTGAGTTCTTCAATTACGAACAGTTTATGAAGGACGTCGCAAAGATCACCGACACAGCGCGCGGGAAGAAGCTCACTATGGCGCAGCTCGGACTCGCGATCATGCGCAACTACGACGCGGCCAAGGCGCCCGAAGGATTTCCGATCTCGCAGATCATTAACCTGTTCAAACCTTCGTCGACCACGTCGAACAGCGACCGCAACGACCGAATGAAGGTCGAAAAAACGAACGACGACGTCTGGCGTGTACTCTGTGTCGAAGGAATGTGGTTTCAGGACCTGTTCACCTACGATTTTCGCCGCACGGAGATGTGTGTTATCCCGTACGGCACCCAGGAAGGCGAGATCTCATTCTGCGCGTATAACACCGGCGTCGGCTGGCGGCAGATCATTGAAGAAATGCACAAAACCGCCTCGCTGTCAGAGTGGTACAAGGAACACGGCCGTCACGCCGTCTATGCAAAGGGCCACGAAGTGCCCAATATCGGTAAGACGCGCTCACTGAGTCTGCCGGTGATCGCGAAGGTCCTGGAACAGGACATCGACAAAGCAAGCGCGACGCCTTACCTCGTCGAGGAAGAAGATCTGGTCGGTGTTTAGAAAACTTGTTTCGGAATAGCTGATAGCTGGAAGCTGATAGCTGATATTATTATCCGCTTTCAGCTTTCGGCTATTTTGGAAGCACTCATGAACAGTCTCGTATTTTCAAACATGCTCCACCGGCCTGCACGCACAGGTGTAAGCGTCGCGGGTATCGGCATCGGCGTCCTGCTGATCGTGTTTACTGTCGGACTCGCTAACGGGACGATGCGCGAACGGGCCGCGCGGGAATCGAACGTGGGCGCCGAGATAATGTTCCGAGCTCCGGGCAGTCTTGGCCTAACCGGCGCCGACGCACTGCGACTGCCGGTCGCGATGGTCCCGGAGGTCGAACGTGTCGAAGGTGTCGCGAGCGTCGTCCCCGTAGCGCAGAACAGCGTCGCGGCCGACGACGCGACTTTGGGCAGCCGCCTCGTGGACGGCGTGCCGTTCGAAAATTATGCGGCGATGGCCGGCCTTCAGGTTATCGAGGGAAGGAAATTTGTCGACGGCCGCGACGAGATCATGACCGACACCGCGTGGTTCCAACGTCGAAAGGCCAAGATAGGTGACAAATTCCGCCTTTACGAGCGCGATTTTGAGATCGTCGGCACCTACGAACCGAGTGCGGGTGCGCGCATCAAGATCCCACTCGCTACGATGCAGCAGCAGCTGGGCGCCGAGGGCAAGGCGTCGGCATTCCTTGTAAAAGTGAAGGACGGTTTCACGCCCGAGCAGGTTGGGAACAACCTATTTGCAGCGTTTCCCGACAACCAGATCATCCAGACAACCGAGCTTGAAGAGTTGTACATGCAGGGGTTTCCGGCATTGAACGTCTTCCTCGATGTGGTGATCGGTGTGGCTGCGGCCGTCAGCGCACTGATCATCCTGCTAACGATGTACACGACCGTTACCGAGCGTACGCGTCAGATAGGATTGCTCAAGTCCCTTGGGATGTCGAACGCCAGCATCGCGCTAACGATCATCAAGGAAGCCTTGTTGATCAGTATCGGCGGCGTGGTTGTCGGTGTCGCTCTCACCTTTCTGCTCAAGCTCGTCCTTGCTAAATGGACGACGCTGAACGTGACCGTCGAACCGCCGGTCGTGCTGACGATAGTTGCGGTCGGGTTGGTCAGTGGTGTCGTGGGTGCGCTCTATCCCGGCCTTCGAGCGGCCCGCCTGGATGCCGTGGACGCGTTAAATTACGACTGATCAGATCCGGCGATCGCCATGATCGCGGAAATATTCGATGCATCGATCTGATAGACCTTGGCGGCCGGCACGCCGCCCAACGAGACCTCGACGATCGGATTCGCCATCGCTTCCAGATACTCCTGGTACCGCGTGTTGCTGAAATAACGTCGCCCGCGTGCGATCACGATC
>CAZSOE010000131.1:0-6220 GCA_964608335.1 uncultured Chloracidobacterium sp. | reverse complement strand
GTATTATCGCGATCATCGGTGGCTTGTATCTTATTTATAGGGGACTTTATCCGCCTAATAGCTAGCCGACAGGGCTGGAACATTACAACTAAAACAGCTGTTCTTTATCCTTCATTCTTTATCCTTTATCCTTCTCCAATGTGCGGACGAGCGACGCAGGCGCAGATCAAGGCTTATAAGGAAAAGATCCACGCGTGGCTTGAGCCGCAGGAGTTTGAGCCGCGCCATAATCTGCGGCCGACCGAGCCTGCGTGGATCGTGGCACGGCGGAGCGACGGCGAGATCCGAACCATTCAGGCCCGGTGGTGGTGCCAGCGCGACGGCGCGAGCCGGTTCGAGACGAAGTATGCGGCCTTTAATGCCCGCGTCGAAACGATGCACAACCGGACGCTGTGGCCCGACCTGTTAAAGAGAGGGCAGCGATGTCTGTTTCCGGTCGATAGCTTTTATGAGTGGCCGGTCAAGGGGCGCGGCACCCATCCGGTCGAGATCTTTGTCGGCGGACGAGAGCCATTCGCCATGCCCGGCTTGTGGAGTCGCTACTATGAGAACGGCGAGACGCGGTATTCGTTTGCCAATTTTACCTGCGAGCCGAACGAGCTGATGCGCCCCATCCACGAAAAAGCGATGCCGGTAATTCTGACCGACATCGCTGAGCAGAAGCTGTGGCTGATGGAAGGCGATGAGGAACTGCTGCGCCCCTACGACGGAGCGATGGAGGTTGAACAGCTCCCCGATACTCTCGAGCGACTCTATCCCGACGAGAACCGCAAATACTAGATCATTCGTACCGGAGGCATTCGATCGGGTCGAGCCGCGAAGCCTTACGGGCGGGCAGGACGCCAAAGATCAGGCCGATGCCGATCGAAACGCCCAACGAAGTGATTATCATCCACGGATACACCGTGGCGGGCAGCGACGGCACAAGCAGCATCACAAGGTTGCTGATCGCCAGGGCAAGGACAACGCCTATAACGCCACCTATCGCCGTAAGTGTCATTGCTTCGAAGAGGAATTGAAGCACGATCGCGCTCTTCGTCGCCCCGATCGCTTTGCGGATCCCGATCTCTTTTGTGCGCTCCGTTACGGAAACGAGCATGATGTTCATGACACCGATGCCGCCGACCAGCAGCCCGAGCATTGAGATCGCGATCGCGGCGCCGCCGACGCCGGCAATGATGCTGTCGAACTGCGCGATGAATGCGTCCGCCGTCTTGAGGTCGAAGTTGCTTTTTTCGTCCATCTTTAGTCCCCGGCGTTGGCGCAGAATACCTTCGATCTCATCGCGGGCCTCGTTGATGCGGGCGTCCTTCGCCTGGATCGTCATCAGCAAGTAGTCTCGGAGCGGAGCCACCTTTCGCGAAGTGCGGTATGGGATAAAGACCTTTGAGTCCTCTTCATTCTCGCCAAAGAACCCGGCCTTGCGCTTTTCGATCACACCGATGACCTCCCAGGAATCACCGGCCATCCTCACCACCTTGCCGACAGGTGACTCGTTTTCATTCGGGAAGAGAGCCTCGCGGCAGTTGACGCCGATCACGAGTACCCTTCGCCGCTGCTGGTTGTCAGCCTCGGTAAGCCATCGCCCTTCCCTGACCGAGAGATTGACGATCTGATCGTAGTTCGTCGACACGCCATCAACGTTCGCCCGGCGGTAATTGCGGCCTTCGTAGGTCATCGTGTCGTCAAAGCTCGGTCCGAAGTTTCCTATTCCTGGGTTCGAGAGCGCGATATCGGCGATCGCCGTGGACTGGGCGAGGATCGCGTCGGCGTCGGCGTCTGTGAGCGGTTTGCGATTTCGTTCGTCACGATTTGGCGGGCCGCCGCCCATCGACAGGTGAAAGGCGTAGATGTTGTTGGTGCCGTATTCCTCGACGATCGAGACGATCGACTGGCGCATTCCGGTAAGGATCGAGGCCACGACCACTGCGGTGATGATACCGACAACGATGCCTATGATCGTCAGCGCCGAGCGGAACTTGTGTCCCATGATGCTGTCGATCGCCATCTTGACGACTTCGATAGGTAGTGATGTCGAAAGCCTCATATGTTTTGAGTACCGACTCTAGTCGCCAGGCCGCCTGAAGGCGGGACTCACAACTTAGGTTTGTGTCAGCGCAACGATCGGGTCGAGGCGAGCGGCTTTCCACGCGGGGTAGATGCCCGCGATTATTCCGATGATGCTCGAGACAGCGATCGAGAGGATTATGTAGCCGATCGTGATCGTCATCGTAATGCCGAGAGCCATTCCGACAAGCTTTGTGGCACCGACCGCGACGAGCAGACCCAGTAATCCGCCGACAACGCACAGCGATGCCGATTCGATCAGGAACTGCAGCAGGATCTGTTTTCGCGTAGCGCCAAGCGCCTTGCGCAAACCCACCTCGAACGTTCGCTCGGTCACCGAGACGAGCATGATGTTCATTACAACGATGCCGCCGACGACCAGGATGATAAGCGTGATCGGCACGACGACCGCCGCGATCGCCCCGGTGATCTGGTCCATCGTCGAGTTGAAATCATCGACATTCACGACGCCGAACGTATCCTCATCGCTGCCGATCAGCTGTCGCCGATTGCGAAGAAGCTGCCGTGCCTCTTCGATCGAATCCTTGAACGTCGCCGAGTCATACGCCTTTCCGTGAAGCTGCAGTCCGCCGGTGCGTACGAATATCTGGCCGTGCAGGATGATCGGGATGTAAACATGACGGTCCTGCGAGTCGCCAAAAAATGACCCCCGCTTCTGTTCGACGCCGATCACGCGGACGGGCACGCCGCGGACCTTGATCTCTTCGCCGAGCGCTGAGCGGTTGGGGAAGAACTTCTCCTTAACGTCGTTGCCGATCACGGCGACATAGGTGATCCGGTTCGATTCTTCGGTGGTCATGAACCGGCCTTCGGCCATCGTTTTGTCCTCGATCTCGGACATGTTGGCCGTCACACCGAAAATTCGGGTTGAGGGCATTTCGATGCCGTTGTAGTTGAGATCGGTGCCTGAGCCGACCTGGGCACCGACATGCAGGCAGAGCTGGCAGTTATCGCGAACGTATTCGTACTCTTCCCACCGGATGTCCTTATTGCGGCGGTTTCGGCGTTCGAATTCCTGGTCCGACATGCGGCCCATCGACGCCATCCTGTTGATCATAAAGTGGTTAGAGCCGAGGACCTTTGACGCGGTCTCAACGACGTACGTCTTGAGTCCCGCGATCGAAGCTCCGACCACGACAACGGCGGCGACGCCGATAATGATCCCGATCAGGGTCAAAAAGGCGCGCAGCTTGTGTTCGAGGATCGATTTGATGGCGATCCAAAATGCGTCTGCGTAAAACGAGTAGAGCTGCCGCATATGCTCGATCTGGGTCGGGAACTTAGCAAAAAGCGAAGTCAGCGGTTTTTACGACCAAACCCGGTGCAAGGTTCGTGTTTTTTTCCAAGAAGCCTGCTTCTCCGGCTTGCCGCACCGATGGATTCGGTGTCATAGTTCGACTACTGCTTTAAACCCTCCCGCAATTTCGACCGGAGAGATCCGGGGTAATGAATACTTAATTTACAGGAGAGAACAATGAGAAACGTTGTGAAACTGATGATCTCAGGATTATTGCTTGTACTCCTCGGTGCGTGCGCTGCACCCTCCGAGAACAAGCCGGCCGGGAATTCTAACACAAACGCCAACACCAAGGCTGCGAATTCGGGCGCTGCGCCGGCCGCAACCGCTCCGTCGGCAGATGTTTTGGCGGCGATCGAGAAAAAGAGCTGGGAAGACTGGGCAAAACGGGACAAGGCGGGCGTCGAAGGATTCCTAGCGGCAAAATTCGTCTCGGTGGGCAACAGCGGTGCTTCGGACCGCGCCGAGTCCGTCAAAGGTTGGACCGAGCATAAATGCGAAATGTCAGAGCTGACCTTCAGTGACCAGAAAGTAACAGACCTCGGCGACGGCTTTTACCTTTTCACCTATAAGGCGACGGTTTCGGCCAAATGTGACGGGAAGCCAAACCCGAGTCCGCTCAATGCATCGACCGTTTATACCAAGGAGGGCGAGGCGTGGAAAGCGGTGTATTACCAGGAAGTGCCGACGCCGGACGCAAAGGGCGAGTACGCGCCGCCGTCAACACCGGTCGACAAGACCAAGGAGCTTGCGAGCCTTGCGGCCGCGCCGGAGGACATCGTCACCGTTGAAAAGAAACTTTGGGAGACCTGGAAGAGCCAGGACAGTAAGGCATTCGAAGAGCATCTGTCCGCAAAATTCGTCGGCAACGGCCGCGCGGGGTTTGCCGACAGAGCGACTTATCTGAAGAACGCCTTTGATCCGCCGTGTAAGGTCGAGTCTGCGACACCGGGGCCGATGAAGGCACTCGAACTATCGAAGGATCTGACGCTTATAGTTTACCGGGCTGCTCAGAAAGGCACTTGCGGCAAGGACGCGCTGCCGGCGAACGTAATGTCCGTCTCGATCTACCGTCGCGAGAACGGTAAGCCGATGGCGATGTATTACATGGAGAACCCGGTCAAATAGCATCGGGAAGCATCCTGTGTTTTCGGGGCGCCGGCGAACGTGTCGCAGGCGCCCTTTTTAGTGTCGAGGCCAGTTTCGGCAGCCTGCCCGTTTGCGTCGTAAACTACTGGGTATGTTAAACTTTACGGTCGTACCGCAACCGGAGGAAGAAGGGATTTGAGCGTTCTCGTCGATAAAAATACACGGCTGATCGTGCAGGGCATCACCGGCAAGGAAGGCACCTTCCACATGCTGCAGATGCGTGAATACGGCACGAATATCGTCGGCGGCGTCACGCCGGGTAAAGGCGGAACCACGCACGAGGGCGTGCCGGTCTTCAACACGGTTGTTGATGCGGTTAAAGAAACGGGTGCTAACGCCAGCGTCATCTATGTTCCGCCGGCATTTGCGGCGGACGCCATAATGGAAGCTGCCGACGCCGGATTGCCGCTTGTCGTCGCGATCACCGAGGGCATTCCCATTGCCGATATGGTGAAGGTGCACGAATATCTGAGCACGCGGTCGACCCGAATGATCGGCCCGAACTGTCCCGGTATCATCTCGCCCGGGAAATGCAAGATCGGTATCATGCCCGGCCATATTCACAAGGAAGGGCGGATCGGCGTCGTTTCGCGTTCGGGCACGTTGACTTACGAGGCCGTCGGGCAATTGACGGCGCTGGGCCTCGGTCAATCGACCGCTATAGGCATTGGCGGCGATCCGATAATCGGGACGACGCACACCGACGCTCTCAAACTGTTTCAGGAGGACGACGAGACGGACGCGATCGTAATGATCGGCGAGATCGGCGGAACCGCCGAAGAAGACGCCGCGGCTTACGCCAAAGACCACGTCACAAAACCAATAGTTGCCTTTATCGCCGGCCAAACCGCTCCGCCCGGCCGCCGCATGGGCCACGCCGGCGCGATCATTTCAGGCGGAAAAGGCACCGCGGCCGAAAAGATGGCCGCACTCACCGCCGCCGGCATCCGCGTAGTCGAGTCGCCGGCGGAGATCGGAAAGGCCGTTGCTGAGGTCCTGAGTTCATCGGCTGTTGCGTAGAGTTTTTAGCCCGCCAAATACGCGGAACCACGCGAAAGACATTTCGCGAATTTGGCGATTTTCGCGGGCGGGGTTTTTATTTTTATGAGCAAACTAACTTTTGGGATCATCAAGCCCGATGCGGTTCGGGCGGGGAAGCAGGGGCAGATCATTTCGCGTATTTTGGGCGGAGGGTTCAAGATCCGCGGGATGAAGTTGATACATCAGACGCGCAAGCAAGCGGAAGGGTTTTATGCGGTGCACGCGGGTAAGGGGTTTTACGACGAGCTGTGCGATTTTATGTCGTCGGGGCCGTGCATCGTGCTGGTGCTGGAAAAAGAGAACGCGGTCAAGGCGTGGCGCGAGCTGATGGGGGCGACCAATCCTGCTGAGGCGGCCGAGAAAACGATCCGCAGGGACTTCGCGACGTCGATCGGCGAGAATGCGGTCCACGGATCCGATTCGGATGAGAACGCGGCCATTGAGATCGCCTACTTCTTTAGCAAGCTGGAATTGGTGTAGCCAGGTTTTCGGTCTTGGGTTTTGGGTGTTAGATTACCCTAAAGCAATGATCTGAGATCTAAGATCCGAAATTCGAGATCCGGAAGAAAAACCGATGAAAAAGTGCCCGACGTGCGGTAAGGAATTTGAGGAGTCGATGCGGTTTTGCCAGGTGGATGGCACGCC
>CAZSOE010000130.1:0-6244 GCA_964608335.1 uncultured Chloracidobacterium sp. | reverse complement strand
CCAAAGGTCGAGAACGTCAGTCCCGGAAAAGCATTCGCCACATCCTCGGTCGCTATGGTCCAGCCTATGGGGACGCCGTTGCCCATACCCTTGGCCGAGGTCATGATGTCGGGCTCGACGCCCCAGTGTTCGATCCCGAACCATTTATCGCCCGTTCGGCCCCACGCGGCTTGCACTTCATCCGAGATAAAGAGCCCGCCATGACGACGGACGATCTCAGCGACGCGCGGGAAGTATTCCTTTGGCGGAATAATAAAACCGCCTACGCCAAGGATCGTCTCGGCGATCATACCGGCAACCTTCCCGGTCGTGGTCGTCTTGATGAGTTCCTCGACATCGTCGGCGCACGCGACGCCGCACGACGGATATTCAAGCTTGAACGGGCACCGATAGCAATATGGCGCAACGGCATGAACAACGCCGGCGACCTGCGACGCGATTGGCTTCCACGACGAATGCCCGATCGTCGAAAGCGCTGTCGCGGAACGGCCTGCGTAAGAATGACGCAGCGCGATGACCTCGTTATTGCCCGTCGCGATCTTCGCGGCGAGCACGGCCGTATCGTCAGCCTCGGTCCCACTGTTGGTGAAAAATGATTTCTTTAACCGACCCGGCGAGATCTCAGCCAACTTCTCCGCCAGATCGCCCTGCGGCTGATTGGCGTAAAGCGTCGAAGTGTGCGCGACCGTGTTGACCTGATCGATCCACGCTTTTGCGACACGCGGCTCCGCGTGGCCGACGCTAACCGTCAACACGCCGCCAAAGCAATCGAGATATTCGTTACCCGCGTCGTCCCAAACCCTCTCGCCCTCGCCTCTTACGATTGCAAGAGGTTCCTGATAGTAAGTAGCGACGGCCGGAAAGAGAAATTCCTTGTGCTTCCGGACAGCGTCGGACAGCGACGATCGTTGTTCTGCCTGGCTCATATTTTTATTGACGGGATCGGTCGAATCATAGCAAACTTCTATCGGGAAATGAAGGCCGTCGGCCTGCGAACACCGCCGTTTTAAACCCTCTGTCTACACCAGGATTCGCGTGCGACCGAATATCGGTCGGCGCCATCCATGGAGCATTTATGTTTTCACAGTTCCATTTATCAAAGCGCAGGACGACTCGTCTTACCCTGTTCATATTCGCCACCTTGCTCGGATCAACCGCTGTAACTGCCCAGGACGGGCGTGGGTTTTATGCACAGATCAAGGCTTTCTCATTGACGGGCGGCAAGACCGAAGTGAACAACCTTGTCCTTAAACGCGACCGGGTCGAAATGACGTTTAGCGGTTCCCTCTATTTCTCAGCCCCGGTCGATGGCAAGATCACCGGGGTCGTTTTTGTCGGCCGGGGTCAATTTCGCGCGGCGGTTATCCCAGATGAGTTCGAGCGCGCGAATGTAAAACGTCTGCTTGGCGTCGACGATGTCATCGAATCGGACTTCAGGACGGCAGTTCTTAGATTTTCCGACGACACGGCCGAGGTGATCGGCGCGACGCGGACGGAAGGCGCAGCTCCGACCGACGCACAGGAGCTGGCATCCGCGATCGACGGTCGCATATTGAAGGAAACCGGTGCGAACCTCTCGGCCCGAGTTGCGATTTCTCTGCTAAATCGTGAAAACCCCGGCTTTTTTTTCGCGCAGTTCGACGGCGGCAAACGAGGACGTTTTAGCTACGTTCTCGATCATCAGAACAGGATCCCGACAGACCATTTTCGCATCAATGCGGGCGAGAAGGGACTGATCTTCAAGTACGAGTCCGTACTGATCGGGAACGACATCTGGACCGCCTTTCACTCGCTCTCCGACTATGAGCGCGGATCGGCGGCATATTCCGATATGAGCGATGCCGTTGACGTCAGCAAGTATGAGATGGATATCGATCTCACAGACCCCAAAAAGAGGCTTGGTCTAAGAGCCCGGATCAGTATGCAGCCGCGTATTGCCAACGTACGGGCGATCTCGTTCACCGTCGGCGAATCCCTTGGCGAATACGACGACGAGCGCCTGAACAAGCAGATGCGCCTTAAATCGGTCAGATCAAATGGGAGCGATCTGGGCTTTATCCAGGAGGATTGGGAAGCGGGCTTCACGGTCTTTTTGCCGCAGATCGCGAGCGGGCCATTTGAGATTGAGGTTGAGATGGCCGGCGATTTCTTGCGGCAGCCCGACATCACAGGTCACGAGAACAATTCGTACCCGCGTTCGAATTCGACCTGGTATCCGCGTCATGGATATCTCGACCGCGCGGTGTACGGTCTAACTTTCCGCCACAAGAAGAGTATGAAGGTCGCCGGTGTCGGCGTGCGAAAGAGCGAAGCTGCTTCAGATGCCGACAAGGATATCTTTGTCACAAAGTACGAGGTTGCCCATCCAGTGGCGCTTGTGACCTTTGCGGTCGGCCCTTTCAAGAGACACACTGACACCGTCAAATGGGATAAAGGCGGGACCCCCATACCGCTCGAGTTCAATTCGGTCGAGAATGTCGCCATAAAAGAGGATTTCATTCTCGCCGAGCTCAGCAATTCAGTGCGCTATTTCCATGCATTGTTCGGAGACTATCCGTATGGGAGCTACAGCGCGACCGTTCATCCTTACGGCTTTGGGCAGGGCTTCGCCTCGATGTTGATGATCCCGCCAACGGACAGGGCAAGTAAGTATACCTACTCCTTCGTCGCTCACGAGACCGCGCACCAGTGGTGGGGAAATGTGGTCGCGTGGCGTTCGTACCGCGACCAATGGCTCAGCGAGGGGTTTGCCGAATACTCGGGCGTGCTATATACGAACCTTCGCAAAGACTACGGTGCGGGCAAGAGTCTGGTCGACGAGATGCGGCAGTCACTGAAGGACCCGCCAATGACCCTGACCGGACCGGGCAAAGGCAAACTCGTCGATGTCGGGCCGCTGATCCTCGGGCACCGTCTCAGCAGCCGCAAGACGCTGGGCGGATACCAAACGCTGGTTTACAACAAGGGCGCGCTTACCCTTCGGATGATCCATTTCCTATTTACCGATCCCGTCAGCGGCGACGGCCAGCCTTTCTTTGACATGATGAAGGATTTTGTCGAGCGCTATCGGAACAAGACGGCCTCGACGAATGACTTTCGGGCCGTGGCGAACGAGCATTTTGCCAAAACGCCGATCGCGGCAAAATACGCCATCAAGAATCTCGACTGGTTCTTTCGACAGTGGGTGTACCAGTCGGACCTGCCAAGTTACGAACTCGAATATCAGGTTGAAACTCAACCGGATGGTTCGGTGATGCTAAGCGGCAACGTGCTTCAGACCGGCGCACCCGCCGACTGGTTTATGCCGCTGCCGCTCGTGATCAGCTTTGGCGGCGATAAGGTCGCGCAGGGAACGGTCGCCGCCTATGGCCCCAAGGCTCCCTTTAAGCTAAAATTGCCGGCGAGACCCCAGAAAGTCGAGCTTGATCCGAGGCGGTGGGTCCTTTCGGAGAAAACGTCGACGAATAGGAACTGAGCCGGGGCCTGTCGGAACGGAGCGCCGGTTCTTATCCTTCATTTTCGCCCTCAAACGTGACACTGACCTGTCGGTGATCGGCTACGGTCAAACGGAAGATATCCGGCCGCGAATAATGGCCTGCCGGATCGAAGTTCTGGCGCTCCTGTCGAACGCGTCCGTGATCCAGAGTTGCCACAATTAGCCGCTCATCGCGGCACGCCGGTGCGACAACCCACTCGCCATCCGGCCCCGCAATGCACGACCCGCCATCTGCCAAATATTCAGGCGCGTTCGCCGCGATCGTTTCGATCCCCGCAAGTGCGGTCGGGAGATCGCTCCGGCGCATGAGGCCTGAGACCGAGGCGACGTACGAGCGGCCTTCGAGTGCAATGAATCGGGTGATGTCCTGTGTATTGCGTTTGTTCCCGGGCCACACCGCGACGTGCAGGTCCTCGCCTTGCCCGTAGAGAGCCGTCCGTGCGAGGGGCATCCAGTTTTCCCAGCAATTCAATCCGCCGACGCTGAACTCGCCCACACTATGAACTCTCAATCCATGGCCGTCTCCGATGGCCCACGTCATGCGTTCATCGTAAGTGGGCATCAGCTTGCGATGAACGGAAAGAACATCGCCGGTCTGGTCAACGAATACGAGCGATGCATACGCGCTCTTTCCGCCACGATCGCGGGGCCGCTCGATGATACCGAGATACGTCGCTATCCTGCCGCGGCGGCACGCATCGCAGATCGACGCAAGGTCGCCGCGTTCGATACAGACGGCCTGCTTAAGATATTCCGCGTGAAACTGTTTATGAAATGGGGAATTAAAGCCCGTGTCGTTCGAGTACTCGATCCAGAACGGATAGCCTGGAACAAGAGCCTCGCCAAAGGCCACCAGATCCACTCCCTTCCCGGCGGCCTCGCCGATCCAGTCGCACACCTTAGCGAGAGTCGCGTCACGGTCGAACCAGACCGGCGCGATCTGCGCCAATCCAACTGTTAATGCGTCCGGCATCTTATCGCCGCAGTTCCGCCTCGGCGGCGATATAGCCAAAGCTTGCCCACTGGTTGCCGGCGGTGATGCGGCGGAAAATGTCCATCGCCCGCACTCGGTCGCGGTTGTAAAAATACCAGTTGCCCAGGCCGTAACCGAGCGATGCGTTGCCGAGGGTTTCGGCCCTCTCGCCGATCTCGCCGAAGATCAAACCAGCACCGACCTCGCCGCGATACAGTCGGAGCAGCTTGAGATAATCCTCATTCTCGATCACCTCAAAATCGCCATCTATGGGCTCGAGCAGTCTCTGCGCCTGAGGATTCTTCTCCAGCCGGCGGAGCGTCATGTAATACCAATGCGTGGTGGCCGCGAGCATGTCGTTGTTCTTTGAGACCTTCATGCCTTCGTCGTATGCCCTTGCCGCTTGTTTGAAGTCGCCCTTGAGGTAATATGCGAGACCGAGGTGATACCAGATGTTCGATTGCAGGGTGCTGGTCGGCGTGTTCTGAACATTCGGCAGACCGTCGGGTTCGATCTCGTCGGGTTTGCCCTTAATGAGCTTCGCCGCCATTTCAAAATCGCGTATCGCGTCGTCGAAACAACGGATCGTAATGTAGCGATGCCCGCGATGGCGAAAAAAACGCGCATCCGCGGGAAACTTGCCCATTCCCGCAGTGAATATCTTGATGGCATCTTTGTATTCACCGAGGTAGGCCGTCCTTCGGCCGAGCCAGATGATCGCATCGGCATCGGCCGGTGTCTTGTCATAGATGGCCCGGGCTTCGGCCAGTTTTTCTCCGTAGGTCTTTGCGGCCGTTTCCGAAAGCACGGGCTTTACGACCTTTGCCGCGTCAACACAGGGCTGCGCCGCGATCGCGACCGTTAGGAAAAGTCCCGCCGCGAGTGCGAACAATACTCGATTCATGCCGCGAATTCTAACAGATGTCCATCAACCTCGCCACCGCGGCTTGCCGCTCTATTTGCGGAGAAGCTCGCTTCTCCGGCTCTCGTTCCTTCGTATCCTTGCGGCTTGCCGCTGCCGAGCAAGGACGGCGGCGAGCCGCTGGACCGTGGAGGTCGTCACCGGCGAAGCCGAGCTCTGCCGCAAATAGAGCGGCAAGCCGCTAACGATCTTTGCGTTCCCTCCAGCGTTTGCGTGAAAATTATTTGACGATGCAGCTCAACCCCTTTTCATACATCTTGCCGCCGAACCTCGAGGCTCTGTTCGGCGCCGAGGCCGATGTCTGGAATACCGGGCAAAGGATCGCGAGCATCTGGGCCAAAGACGCGGCAGTTTGGACTAATAGCGGGGAGAACATGTGGCTTGGCTGGCTTGAGATCGTCGGCGAAGAACTTGCCGATGTGCAAAAGTTCAACGACTTTGCAACCGACATCGCCGAGTTTAGCGACACTCTGCTTATGGGAATGGGCGGCTCGTCGCTCTGCCCCGAGGTCCTCGCCGTGACCTTCGGCAAGAATAACTTTCACATACTCGACTCGACCGTTCCGGCGCAGGTAAAAAACATAGAGAACAAGCTCGACATCGATAGGACCCTATTCATCGTCGCGAGCAAATCGGGTTCGACGCTTGAGCCGAATTGTTTCAAACAATACTTTTTCGATCTGTTGACCAAACGCTTTGGCCGCGAGCGTGCAGGTCGACAATTCATCGCCATAACCGATCCCGGCTCAAAGATGGAGCAGGTGGCAAGAGAGGACGGTTTTCGCCACATCTTTTACGGCAGACCCGAGATCGGCGGACGTTTCTCCGCGCTCTCGGCGTTTGGAATGACCGC
>CAZSOE010000129.1:0-6308 GCA_964608335.1 uncultured Chloracidobacterium sp. | reverse complement strand
GATGTTTGAACAAAGAACTGAAAGATCGCCGGGGCTGAGACCTTGACCAGGCGCCAGAGTCTGTCCTTATCGAGCTTCCAGTGACGAGCGCGGACGGCAATTCGCCGGTCCGCAAAAAACAGAACGTAGGCCGCGTATAGCACACCGCAACCGCGCCCGATCGTCGTCGCTACCGCCGCACCGGTCACGCCAAGTTCCGGAAATATCCACAGGCCAAAAATAAAGCACGGCCCGAGGATGATGTTCAGAATGTTGGCGAACCACAATACCCGCATCGCGATGGCCGCATCGCCCGCGCCTCGGAAGATGGCGTTCAACAGGAACAGCATCATTACGACAATATTGCCGCCGAGCATGATGCGCGTGAAGGTTGTGCCCTCGGCAACGACCTGTTCGTCGGCGCCCATCAAACGGAGGAAATCTGCCGCAAAGATCACGCCGATCAGGCCCATCGCGACCGATGCGCCGACGCCAAGATAGATCGAGTGCGTTGCCGCGAGGGCCGCACCTTCCGGGTCTTTTTCGCCTATACGACGCGCGACGGTAGCCGTCGCGCCGATGCTGATCCCAATGGCGACCGAATAGATCAGATACATCATCGATTCGGTAATACCGACCACGGCGACCGCGTTCGCACCCAAACGCGCGACGAAGAAGATGTCGACCACCGCAAACAGGCTCTCGGCGAACATCTCGATGATCATCGGCACAGCAAGGATAAAGATCGCCGTGCCCAGCGACGTTTGTGTAAAATCGCGGTGCGAGCCCCAGATCGCCTCCTTGACTATAGAAAGGAACGAATTATCGACCGTCTCCGTTGGCGGAGCTTCATTACTAGACATATTCTTGTTACCTGAAAAAAAAGTTAAGTCGCGCGGGTGACGCGCCGATGCGGACCGAAGCTCGGGCGCTAAACCGCGCGAGTCTGTCGGACACAGGTTCTGAGGCTAACTAGCGGGCGGCCGGTTTCATAGTTTCCCGAATATAGCAGACACATTCCCCTGTCCGCAAAGTTCCGCCTCGGAAAAGACTTGTCTCAAAAGATGCCGGAAACCTATAATGAGCCGTTGACGAGGATAAACGTATGATCAAGTGCATTCGTGGAAGCACCATCTGATAACTCGACCGGGAACAGTTCGAGCGTCTTATTGCCCCGTATCGGCGAAGGGATAGTGATCGATCTCGGGACGGGCGACGGTCGTTTTGTGTCGCGGGCGGCGCGCGCAAACCCGAACAAGTTCTTCATCGGCGTCGACGCCAACGCAAAACCGCTTGCGAAGCCGTCGATGAAAGCGACCCGGAAACCTGCAAAGGGCGGGATTCCTAACGCGCTCTTTGTCCAGGCCGCTGTTGAGGACCTTCCGGCCGAATTCGACGGCGTCGCCGATGAGGTCCACATTCATTTTCCATGGGGCAGCCTGCTTAGAGCCATAGCAGGCGGCGATCATGTGATCCTGGACTCGCTCCGGCGGGTGTGTTTGGTTGGCGCTTTCCTCGAGGTCGTGATCGGTATCGATCCGGCGCGGGACAGCAGCGAACTCGCTCGTCTTGGCCTGTCATTATCGAAGCAAGGCGTTATCGATGTTCCGACGAGAAGCTTCGCAGACGCCGGTTTTGAGCTTCTCGAACATCGCGAACTGGGTGTGGATGAATGGGCGGGGCTTGAAAGCTCATGGGCGCGCAAATTGAGTGGCAACCCATTTCGAAAGGTTACCTACCTTCTATTTAGAGCCGTATGACCTTTCCCAGCGAATACTCGCAAAAGCTGAGCAGACGCGGCTTTCTTAAGAGCCTTGGGGCGTCCGCGGCGGCACTCGTTATCGGCCGGTTGGTGCCCAACGCGGTGTTCGCGCAAGAGCGCGCGTTCGAGATGCTGGTCGTCGGGGATTCGCTGGTTTGGGGACAGGGTTTGCGGGAAGACCAAAAGTTCTACTCACTGACCGCGGACTGGCTGAGGACCGCGGCGTTCGGTCGCCGGCGCGAAGTCAACGTGAAGGTCAAGGCCCACTCGGGCGCAACTTTCAAATTCGGTCCGAAGGATGCGGAGGCATACAAGAAAGCCGGGCGTGACGAAGGGCACGCATACCCGGGCGAGGTCAACGTGGCTTTCCCAAGCATGTTCAAACAGGTTGAGTCGGCGGCCGCGGAATATCGTGCGGCAGGACTTTCGGGCGGAGCGGACCTAGTGATGATCACGGGCGGTATCACCGACATCACGGTCGAGAAGGTCCTCGATCCATACGAAGATCCTGCGAAGCTAATGCCGGAGATCGAAAAATTCTGCCGAGACGGAATGTCGGAGTTTCTCGAACACGTCGGCTCGCACAACCCGAATGCGCGTATTGCGGTTGTCGGTTATTTTCCGATGATCTCGTCGTACTCGTCGAGCGGCCGGGTCTTCAACGCGTGGCTGTACACGCTCGGAATTCCGTCCTTCATTCGGATGATCGCGAACAATGCGCTTTTTCGCAAGCTCTTCTTTCAGAAGCTGCGCAAAAAAGCGATCGCCCGATCGAAGTTTTGGGTCGCGGAATCGGACAAGAACTTGCAGGCCGCGGTCGACAGATTCAACGCCAAGGTGGGCGGTTCGCGCGCAGTTTTTATCAAGGCACCGCTGACAGAGGAGAACGCAGCCGAGGCGCCCAATACCAAACTCTTTCGAATGAAAAAGAACGGCTCAGTCGAGGACCCGGTTTACGCCGATCGAAAAGCTGCGTGCAAAACCAGCCTGACCGATCTCAAAAGATCGACCGGTATCGACTGGTCGATAAAGCGCTGTACGATGGCCGCCGTCGGTCATCCCGATCCCGCGGGCGCCCGAGCCTATGCCGAGGCGACAAAACAGGTGCTGTCCAACTTGATCGGATAAGTTGCTTCCAACCGTTCCCCCGCGCGTATACTCTAAAACCTGGAATGAAGATCGCGGTTGCAATGAGCGGCGGCGTCGATAGTTCGGCGGCGGCGGCAATACTGAAGGAGCAGGGACATGAACTGGTCGGCTTTACGATGCAGCTCTGGAACCAGCGTCGTAATATCAACACCGATAAGAACGGCGACCCGCTCCCCTCGCGATGCTGCTCGCTCGACGATGTCTACGATGCCCGGCGTGTCGCCGATACGCTCGGCTTTCCCTTCTACGTCCTAAATCTCGAACGCGAATTCGAGCAATCGGTCGTCGAGCCGTTCGTTCAGAGCTATCTCAGCGGCGAAACCCCGATACCGTGCGTGGCGTGTAATTCCCGCCTCAAGTTTGCGTCGCTTGATCGGATGGCGCTTTCGCTCGGATGTGAAAAAGTTGCCACCGGTCATTACGCCCGTGTCGAATACGATCCGGCTGCGGATCGTTACAAGCTACTCCGGTCGACAAACTATGCGAAGGACCAAAGCTACTTCCTTTGGGAGTTGACGCAGGAGCAATTATCCCGTGCATACTTTCCGCTGGGCGAAATGCAAAAGGAAGCGGTTAGAGGCGTCGCTCGCAACGCCAGGCTCTACACGGCCGAGAAACAGGAATCGCAGGAGATCTGCTTTGTGCCAGATGGCAAATACAGCGAGTTTATCGATCGTTATCTCGCGTATGAGAAACGGGTAGGCGAACTGCCGCCGGCCGGTAAGATCGTCACGACGTCGGGTGAGATCGTCGGAACCCACACCGGTATTCATCGCTACACCGTCGGGCAGAGACGGGGACTTGGCATCGCGCACGAGAAACCCCTATATGTCGTACAGATCGACCGAGTGCGGGATCAGATCGTGGTTGGCGGTGAGCAGGACCTGGAGTCGAATGCGTTCATCGCAAAAGGGGTGAACTGGATCTCGTTCGCCGAGCCGAAGGAATCGATTCGAGCCGAGGTGAGGATCCGTTACCGTCACGATCCCGCTGCCGCGACCATTTGTGCGTTGCCTGATTCTCGGGCGCGCATCGTCTTCGACGACCAGCAACGCGCGATCACGCCAGGTCAGGCCACGGTATTTTATCGCGGTGATGAGGTCGTTGGCGGCGGTTGGATCGTGAGCCGAGATGAATAAGGCTGAACTGCGGAGGCTGTACCTTGAGAAACGTGCAGCCTTACCAATTGAGGTCGCCGCCGAACTGAGCCAACGGATAGCTGCGCGATTTTTCTCCGAACTCGATCTCACTCTCGTGCACCGCCTACATACTTTCATCCGAATTCGGCGGCTAAATGAGATCGACACGTCGTATATCTATTTCAAACTCTGGCGCGACTTCCAGTCGATCGCGACCTACGCGCCGCGCATCGATGCGTCGCGAACCGATCTCAAGAGCGTTCGGTTCAGCGAAAAAACCGAGCTGAGGGAAAACAACTGGGAGATCAGGGAGCCGGTCGGTGAAGAAACTATCGAGGCGGCCGATCTCGATCTCGTCCTCGTTCCTCTATTGTGTTTTGATACTCGCGGCCATCGCCTCGGCTATGGTCAGGGATTCTACGATCGCATGCTCGCCCACTGCCGGCCAGACTGTCTGAAAGTCGGCCTGAGCTACTTCCCGCCGCTCGCGCGCATCGATGACACCCAGGTGCACGACGTTCCGCTCGATCTCTGCATCACGCCCGAAGAGCTATTTCGCTTCTAACAAAAAAGGCGGGATGAACCCGCCTGTAATCTACTCATCTGTCAACGACCTACACACGTGCGGCATCTGCCGACTCCTCGTCCTCCAGGTCCGAATCGTCGAGGTCGTCATCACCTGCGTCCACGTCCGAATCTTCGCTAGAGAGTTGGTACGAACTTGTTGGTTGGTAGGCATTTGCCGCCGGTGCTGAGGATTCTTCTTCCAACGTCTCGCGCGCCTTCTGCATCGAGCAACTGCCTTCAAGAATTGCTCCTTCCTCGATGATCAACCGCGGGCATTGAATGTTGCCCAGCACGCGCGCAGTGCGTCCGAGCTGCAGTTTTTCCGTCGCAACTATGTCTCCATTAACGGTTCCATTTACCATCGCGGCGGCGACAGCTACGTTCGCATCTACTTGTCCGTTGGTTCCGATTATCAGTGTCCCGGCTTCGGAGGAAACGGTGCCGACCAAGTGTCCGTCGACGCGAAGCATCGCATGAAATTCCGTCTCGCCGGTCAGGGTGGTGCCGTGTCCGACGAAGCCGCTCAGGCGTCCTTCCTTGATGTCCCTCGCCATCGAATCGCTTTCCGAGATGGCGCGGCTCGTGCCCGGCTGGGTATTGTCAATGGGGTAATCGTATCTGGTTGGGGTTGTCGGCTGCGGCTCGTCGGTCGTATCGCGGTTTCCGCGTCCCATTCTGATCATAAACTGTTCACCTCGCTGAAGATAAAGATTCGCCGAAAGCCAACGACACGGCCTGTGAGAGAATCCGCCCTCCGGATCCCAGGTGCCTTTTGCCCCGCGGACCCACAGCCCATACCTATCGATCTTCCTATTTGACAATGATAATTGACTTGCCGCGCGTGTGGCAAGCCCTTTTTTTCGCCTTGTAAAATCAGCCCCGTGGTGGCAAAATCTATCGTTTTCCGCATCAAATCAGGTGCGCGAGCTATGAAGGCCGAGACGAAGACAAAGACCCGTTTGCTCAAGAAGATGGGCCGCGCGATCGAGGATTTCGCGATGATCGCCGATGGCGACCGGGTGATGGTGTGCCTTTCGGGCGGTAAGGACAGCTACACGCTGCTCGACCTGCTGCTCGACGTCCAGCGGCGGGCACCCGTAAACTTTGAAATACTTGCGGTTAACCTCGATCAGAAGCAGCCCGAGTTCCCCGAGCACGTCCTGCCCGAGTACCTCGCCAGCCGCAATGTACCCTATCGGATCGTCGAGGAAGACACGTTCTCGGTCGTAAAAGCCCATATTCCCGAGGGGAAAACCTATTGCTCGCTCTGCAGCCGCCTTCGCCGCGGCATTCTCTACTCGACCGCCGTCGAAGAGGGCTGCACAAAGATCGCGCTCGGCCACCACGCCGACGACATCATCGCGACCTTTCTGATGAACCTCTTTTACGTCGGCCAGCTAAAGGCAATGCCGCCAATACTTAAGTCCGACGACGGCCGCAACACGCTCATCCGACCACTCGCGTATTGTCAGGAATCGGAGATCGCGGCCTACGCCGAAGAGCAACAGTTCCCGATCATCCCCTGCAACCTCTGCGGCTCGCAGCCCAACCTGAAACGCGCCCGCGTAAAACGCCTGGTGGGCGAGCTCGAGAAAGAAACACCCTACATCCGCCAGACGATGCTCACGGCGATGACAAACGTGACCGCCTCGCACCTACTGGACAATAAGCTATACGATTTCAACAACTTCGAGCCCCTTGTAAAGGCCATC
>CAZSOE010000128.1:0-6321 GCA_964608335.1 uncultured Chloracidobacterium sp. | reverse complement strand
TTGCACCCTTCTTCCGCGTTTCCAATAATACGGCACGTTGTGAATGATAAAGGCACTTGCAAGTCGCATGTCCCTTAGCCCCAACGCCTCGAAGAACCTGAAACTGTGATCGAGCACCTTAACCGGTTCGGGTTTCCAGTTTTGCCTAACACCTTCGATCACGAGTACGGATCTATCGCCGGGCTCATACGTGAACGTGAAAGGCAGCGGACCGGCGAACTTACGCGCTTCCTTCCAATTCGCGAATGGTGAACCGGCGGGTAATGGAATCTCGGTTGGTGACTCCGAAAAACGGACGAAGAACTGGGAGCCTTCCGACCTGATCTCGGTGATTCCCTCACACGACGTTCGCTCGATATCTGTGGTCGAGTACTTGTAATGCGTAAAGACATTTCCCCAGAACTGCATCTTCCTGTTATCTGTAGCAGAGCCAAGGATATATAAGCCTCTTATTCGCTTTCCTTTCCGATCCGTGAATCGAACAAACACGCGGTAGCCGATAAGGAAGAAATCGTTGCCGAGCACCCGTGGCAGGCCTCGAGGTCTCAATCCCTTCGTCCGTACCATCGCAGCCGCGACGAACGCCAATTCGTTGCCGAGCATGTCAAGCTCCAGACACTCCGGTATCAGTTGCTCCAAGTGATGTTTCGGGACGGCGTACGTAAAAACGGTCGAGCTTTCGAAGAATGCTTCGACTGAGAAAGGATGATCTCTGAGAAATGAGAGGATGCCCACGGCCTTAAAGGAAAAACTCCTTGTAGAAGATCAAGAGGATGAAAAGCGCAGCCACTATCGCGTTTGCACGTCCGAAAAGCAGCAGGTCGCGGGCGCGAGAATATTCAACTACATTCATCGTCGCGACAAGGACGATCTGTGTTATTGCGTTCAATCTGGGGTGAATGCCACTGATGATCCATATTGCCATCCCGACTTCTGCAATACCGATCGCTCGTGTCAACGCGGTTGCATGCGTCCCTCTCAAGATCCGTGCGACGATCTCGCGCTGCCTCGGAACAAGCCCGAGCACCTTACAAAACAGCCCAAAACCGATCCAGACCGCCGCAAAGAAATAGGTCAGATATACCGCTAAGTCCATACGGGCGAGGAGCAACCTACCCCGACTACTCTAATTTCACTTTGGCTTTGAGACAAGTGAAGGATCAGCGCGCCGCACCGCCGCGCAGGCCGCGACTGTAACCTGGTCAGAAGCTCTTCCGGAAGAGGTAGGACATCTTGATAAAGAACGTGCGGCTCATCTCGAGGTAGCCGCGGTGCGGTTGGCCGAAGGGGTGACCGTTGTAGTTGGCGCTGCTGTTGTAGCCGATGTAGAGTGCCTTGCCGACGCTGGGAGTCCAGGCGAAGGTGTATTGCCCGAAGATCCCGCCGCCGAGCGTGTTGTAATAGACCCGCGCCTTGAGGTTTACATATTGCGTGAACTGGTAGGCCGAACCGAGCGAGAAATTGTTCGATTCGTACACCATGAGGTTCGTGGCGTTTCGCTTGAGCTGCCCGCGATTGTAGCTGAGCGATAGGCTGAATTTGTCGGTCGGCTTCATTCCGGTTCCGACACCGAAGTAGATGCCGGTCGCTTCGCCCGGATCGAGCGCGACATTCTGCCCGTGGGCCAGCGCCGCCGGACTCACGCGCGGATACTCGGGGCCGGCGCCAAAGTCGTAATCGAAGGTGTTGAATGACGTGTTGAGGTCCGCATTGAGCGAGAACCGTTTGCCGAAATCTTTATAGAAGTATGTCCACGTGCCGTATCCGAATGTCCGGCGATCGGGGCGATCAAAAAAGGTCCCGGGATGCGTCGCGCTTCTGGCCGGTCCGAATTCGTCCTCATAGATCTTCGACGGGCCAAAGTAAAAACCCGCACCCATGCCCGCATTTCCCTTGAAGCTGAGGTTGCCGCTCGCATCGTACCCCCAACCCTGCTGTCGCCCCTTGAAGTCGTTTCGATATCCGAAGCTCGTGCCCATCGACTTGCGAATGATGAACGCCTTCGGGGCCGGGTCCGAGCTCCGGTTGAAATAGGCAAAGTTGTTCATCGAATCGGTGCGATAGGTAAATCCCATATCCGCGCGAAAACGCTGCGTGGTCCCGTTGCCGCCAAACCCGTACCCTTGATTCTTTGCGCTGTGATTGTACTGATACGTGTAACTCACGCCGTTCAGCGTCTTGTAGCGAAAATCGTTCGTGAAGGGATCGTAATGAAAGTTGCGCGATGTCGAGGCGAGGATCTGACCGCGAAAGTCGGAGGATTTGTTGATCTTCCAGCGGCCGTCAAACCCGCCGACCTCGTTGTGCTTCTCGGGATAATGGTAGCTCGTCGCAAGAAATCCGAGGTTCGATTCCTTGCCGATATCGCGCTTGAGACGCAGCACGCCGGCATAGGCTTTTTTGTCCGCCGGGTTGAAGAGCGGATCGTCGAGCGCGCCGAAGATGCCGAACGACGTTCGGCCGACCTTGCCCGTCAGTTTTGCTGCGACATCGGGGTTCTCAACGCGACGGGTATACACCGCCTCGATCGGCGTGCGAAAGATGTCGACGCCTTCAAGGAAAAACGGTCGCTTCTCGGAAAAGTAGATGGGAAAGCGCTGGTTGGCCTCGACGACCGGCGCGTCAGCCTCGGCATCGGCAAAATCGGGGTTGACGGCCGCGTCAAGCGTGATGTTCGGCGATATGCTGTACTTGATCGTAAATCCGAAATCGGCTTTGGCGGGCGGGTTCGAGAAACGGGTCAGGCTCCGGCGCGTGCCCGTCTCTTTCAGCGTGAAGGTCGGGATGATCTCGAGCGTGCGCTCGGTCTCGATCTCGTCGAGACCGGTGATCTTGCCGAATTTGTTGAGGAAGCCCGGCACGCCTCGCGGCAGCGCCACCCAGGAATCGAATTCGCTGTTAAGCCGGGAGATCGTCCGGGATGCGTTAAACCCCCAGAACTTTCCCTTCCCGGCTGAGTATCTCAGCGATTTGAACGGGAGCTTGACCTCGACCGACCATCCCCAATCCTCGACCACGCCCTTCGACTCAAATACGACGTCGACGTTATAATCAGTGCCCTGCCCTTCGGTCTGTATCCCGTCCATCTGGATGCCCAGCGGGTTAAAGACAAAATTGTAAGCTCGGCGTTGGTCGTTGTAGGTATCGAGCCAGAACTGTACATGGTCGTCGCCATAAACCGAATCGCGCTGCACGACGGACGACCGGATCTTGTCGCGCTCATCCCAGCACTTAAAAGCGACATAAAGGAACTTCCCGTCATAGCCGAGATAGACCTCGGTCGGCTTTGAGGCTTGCAGGTGGTCGCCGGGGCCGGTCTGGATCAGGTCCTTAAGTACCGCGGCCCGCTTCCAGACCTCGTCATCGAGTTTCCCGTCGATAACCGGCGACGATGCAAACTTTGGCACCGTGACCGTGTCGCGAACTACTTTGGACAGATCGCCGTTCGATTGCGCACTAGTGCCCGCGCACAGCAACAAACTGATCGCAAACGCAGTCGCAAACTTCATACGGCCACCCGGCGGTCCCCTTTTTTCCTTGAGTTACCTGGATCTAATGATCTTTTACCAGCTTGTTTGACGCTGTAACCGCGAGATTTGTTCCCTCGCCGTCGCTTTTTTTTCGCGCCGTAAGGGTTTAACGCTCCGCCCCGATCCGGGTTTCACAAATTCGTGAAGGGCCATTCATTCAGCCAGATGCTCGCGCAGCCACTCTGCTAACTCCTCTTCTGACAAACCGCCGTCGGCGAGCGATATAAAGGTGAGGTACTTTTCCTCTCTGGTCGCAGTGAGTTCGCAGCCGTTCAAGGCCAGGAAGGTACGCGTCGCCACTAGTGCCGTGCGTTTGTTGCCATCAACAAATGGATGGTTCTTCGCAATGCCATATGCATAGCTCGCTGCAAGCGACGCGAGGTCGGATTCGGGCTGATATGCAGGGAGATTGCGAGGGCGGGCGAGGGCCGACTCCAACAGACCCCTATCCCTAACGCCGTCGCTCCCGCCGTGCTCGGCGATCTGCGCCTTGTGCATAGCCAATACGGCCGAGGTCAGGAGCCACTTCATCTTATTCGGCCAGCTTTCTCAGCACATCGCGGTCTTCGCGCATTACGCGCTCGGCGACGGTCATCTGCTCGGCGAACTCCTCATCGAACGGCGTTAGCGCGATGCCGTCAGGGGTCTCGACGGCGAAAAGGGTATCGCCTTTGCCGACACGAAGGCGTTCCAATATCTCCTTGGGGAGGACGATCCCGGCTGAGTTTCCCACGGTTGTGATCTTTAGCTTTGTTGCCATAGAAGCATTATAACGTTTGTTATAAGCCAGCGCAAGAGTTTACTCGTCTCGGACTCGTTCGGGCAAACCGCTCACGCCGTTGGCGATTCGTTCATTCTGACCGACCGCATCGTTCACACTGAAGGAATTGTGATCATCGCCAAAGGGCCTCGCCGCCACTAACCCTCCTGATTACTTCATTTAACCCTCTGGCACGGCCCTTGTTAAAGAAGATGCCGAGCGGCCTGTGCGCCGCGGATGTTTCCAAAGAGAGTGGAGCAAACATTATGAGGATCTTCGGATTTGCAACGACAAGGCAGGCAGCGACGATAGCTATTTTCGCCTCGTTCGTCTTTTCAAACGCTTTTGCTGTTGAGGCGCTTCGCGGCGACAAGCGAACCACCGCAACGGTGTCAGCGACCACGGCGAAGTACACCACCGATCTCACGCAGCTTGGCCGTGACGGAAGATTGCGCGAGAACCTGACATACGAGAAGGAAGCCATCCGGCTCGTACAGATGTTGTCTCAAGGTGGAATCCGCCAGCCGGTCGTCATCGATGAGGACAAAGAGGTCCAGGATACGATCGTCGAACAGGCCGCATTACGAATCGCCAAAGGCAATGCCCCGGCCGACCTCGCCGGCCGGACGATCCTAAAGGTCGAAACCGGCTCATTGTTCTCGAACGAGCGTTCGAAGAACGAGGCCTCGGCGGCGATCGATGCGATCGTCAAAGACGCCATCGCCGCGCGCAGACAGATCATCCTCTATGTCGACGAACTAACCAATTTTGTAGGCGAAACAGCCACACGGTCGCGCCTGATGGACTCAATTGCTGAAGGAAAACTCGTCATCATCGGCGGAAGCTCGGCCGCCGCTTTTGACGAGCGTATCAGCTCGAAGCCGGAGATCGCCGGGTACTTCGCCGGCATTATCGTCGGTGAACGGGCCGGGAGCGAAACGGTCGCGTCGAATGAAAAAGACACGGACGAAGGGTATCGCGGCGATAACGTCTCGCCGGACCTTCGCCAGATGATGGTTAATGACCCCAGCGGCAAGACGCGCGTCGACGTCATCCTTCAAGCAAAGGATGCCGATAGCGCGGCACTCAGGTCGATGATCGCGTCGGGCCAGGCCCGCGTGAACGATCGTATCGGTAAATCCGACACTCTCGTCGTCAATCTTCCGCTTTCGCTTCTCAACACGCTCTCAACCAGCGGGCTCATCAACTACGTTTCGCCCGATCGCCCGACGCGGTCAACCGGTCACGTCGAAGATACGACCGGCATGGGTCCGATGCGCCTCAGCAGCAACGGCGGCTGCGCAAGCTGGCTCACGAAATGCGACGGCACGGGGGTCGGTATTGCGATCGTCGATTCGGGTATCTATTCAAGCCACAACGGTTTTAAGGATACGGGCGGTAGCTCGCGCATCGTTGCGAACGTGAATTTCACGACCTCAACGCTCACGGCGACAAGTGACGGCTACGGCCACGGCACGCACGTCGCGGGTCTTGCGGCGGGCGACTCGAACCAGAACGCCGGCGCATATCGAGGCATCGCGCCCGACGCCGATATCATCAGCGTTAAGGTCCTCAACAACAACGGTACGGGACAAACCTCGTGGCTTCTGAACGGCCTCAATTGGATCATTAACAACCGATCGACCTATAACATCAAGGTCGTGAACCTCAGCCTCGGAACGACAGCGATCGACAGCTATTCGAACGATCCGGTATCGCTCAAGGTCAAGGAACTCGTTCAGGCCGGCGTTGTAGTTATCGCCGCAGCGGGCAACCTTGGAAAGAACGCGGCCGGCCAAAAGCTCTACGGCCAGATCCACAGCCCGGGCAACAGTCCGTATGTGATCACCGTCGGCGCCAGCAATTCCAAGGGTTCCAGCTCCCGCAGTGATGACTCAATGGCCAGCTACAGCTCGCGCGGACCGACGCGCAGCTTCTATCGCACGTCGAATGGCACACCCGTATACGACAACCTGATCAAACCCGATCTCGTCGCACCTGGGAACCGGCTCGTCTCTTACAAGTCAGCGA
>CAZSOE010000127.1:0-6321 GCA_964608335.1 uncultured Chloracidobacterium sp. | reverse complement strand
GGCACGGCTACGACATGGTCTACTGCGACGCCGTGCTCTTCGGGCTGAACTCGGCGTATCGACGAACGTTCATGGAAACGGCGCCGTCCGACGGCGAGGCCAACTTTGAAAGCATTCTCGATCTACGTTGTAACGTTATAACCTCCGGTACGCTCGCACGAAAGCAGGCGATAGTCGACGCGGGAATGTTCGAGACCGAGCGGGTGCGGGCCCACGATTTTCTCCTCTGGCTGCGTATGGCAAAACGAGGCGCCCGTATCGGTTACCAGCGCAAGCAACTCCTGAAATACCGCGTCCACCTGAACAGCCTGTCGGGCGACGCGATCAGCCGTGTCGAACGCGAGATCGAGGCATTTCACCGGGTCGAGAGGCTCATTGAATTGGATTCCGGGCAAAAAGCGATCGTCGAACGGCGGCTGGCCGGACTTGAGGCCGATCTTGCGGTCGCACAAGGAAAGGCCTTTCTGCTGGCCGGAAACTACCGCGAAGCTGCTCTCGCGTTCAGGGTTGCGAACCGCTATCGGCGTTCCTTCAAGCTGACCGTCGTGACCTGGCTTGCTCGTTTTGCTCCCGGCGCACTTCTCAAGTTCTACAAGGCAAATCGGGCCGACGAGATACCTTTCGTGCCGAGATACGGTTAAGTAAAAAACCTCTGGAAATCGCTGCAAAGACTGCGTTATCCTATTGATTGTCCCCTCCCACTCCGGCCCGCAGTCGATGAACGAATTAGCTACAGTCCGCCGCGACAGCAAGCCAGCGCTGGTTTTCCTAAGCGGCGAGTTGATCGCCGTACCGATCCCGCTCGAGCGCGAGGAGGTCATACTCGGCCGCGCCCTCGAGGCCGACGTGCGTGTCAACGACACGCAGGTCTCGCGGCAGCATGCGAAGATCGTCGCTGAGCAGCATGGCAAAAAGAATGGTGCTGAGTACGTTCTGCACGATCTCGATTCGCGAAACGGCACTTTCCTGAACGGCCGGCGGGTCCGCCGCGAAACTCTCGAGAACGGCGACAAGATAACGATCGGCGAGACGATACTTCGGTTCGACCTTCTCGATGAGATAGATCGTGAGTACCAGCGGCAGATTCACCGTCTGATCTCGCACGATGACCTTACGGGGCTGCTGTCGAGCCGTTCGTTCTTCTCGGAGCTGCGCCGTGAGGCGGGGCGCGCCCGCGACCAGGACCGGCCGTTCTGCGTCCTGATGATGGATGCCGACAACTTCAAGGGTGTGAACGACACGTACGGCCACCTTACGGGAAGTAAGACGATCGAAGAGATCGCGTTCTCGATAATGACTAACCTGCGAAGCGGCGACGCGGCGGCCAGGTTTGGCGGTGACGAGTTCGCGGCCTTTCTGCTTGATGCCGATCTGGCACAGGCACTTGTCGCGGCCGAGCGCATCCGCGCGAGTATCGAGGAATATCCGTTCAGCGTGGTTCGGCAGGGTTCCAAGGGCACGCATCACATCACCGTGAGTATCGGCGTCGCATCGTTCCCGGATGACTCATCCGACCCGATCGAACTTGTCGAGATGGCCGATTCGGCGTTGTATCGGGCCAAGCGCGAGGGCCGCAATCTCGTCGCGGCCTATCGCGACATCTCCGCCGAAGAGCTTGGACGAGAACTGCCGCCACGAAGGGAACATCCGGCGGGCCTTCCGGATATGGCCGCGCCAACAAATCTGCTATATCCTGAAACGGGTCTCGCGGCCGACCGTCGAGGGCCGTCCGAATAACGAGTGAAACGAATCGCCCTGTTCCTACTGTCGCTGGCCGTGCTGCTGACCACATCGTTGTGGTTTGCGGGCGCTGCCGATCTTTTCAAACAGTTCAACGAATCCGAGCCCGATCTGCCGCCGACGAGCACGCTCGACAAAGAAGCGTATCTGCGTCTGCGCGCCGAGCACCTTGACCTGCTCTTCGGCAACGACACTGCACGCCAGGATTCCCGTGCCAAGGCCCTGGACGAAATGAAGCGGAGCGAACAGGCACTTGCCGAGCGCGCCGTGGGGGGCGAAGCCCCCGAAGCAGTGACTTGGAAGCCGCTCGGGCCTGCTCCTATCCCCGTCAACGCCTCGACGTCATACAGCGGACGCATCGGCGCGATCGCAGTTCACCCGGCAAATCCCGACATCGTGTATGTCGGTGCCGCGCAAGGCGGCCTCTATCGCTCGCTCAATGGCGGAGCTACCTGGACGCCGCTGATGGACAACGAGCTAACGCTTGCCATAGGCGCTGTCGCGATCTCGCCGTCAAACCCCTCGACCGTTTACGTCGGCACCGGCGAATCGACGCAGTGCTCGAGCGGCTGCTTTATCGGCGTCGGCGTGTATCGCATCGACAACGCGGACACGGTTCCGGTCGTCACCGGCCCGCTCAATAAGGACGCCGTCGGTAACGATGTCTTTACGGGCCGCGCGATCAGCGAAATACTCATACATCCAACCGATCCGAACACGATATTCGTATCGACCACCAGCGGCATCGCCGGGATCGGTTGGAACACGGCCGGTCTGCCGGTTCCCCTTCGCGGCGTTTACCGCAGCACGAACGCCGCCGGCGCCGCCCCGACGTTCTCGCTGCTCGACCTTGGTATTTTCGAGCGCAACGTCACGGACATGGTTATGGAGCCGGGCGATCCCGACAGGATCTATGTCGGCGTTGTCGGAGCGATCTCGGGGGACGGCGGCGTCTATTCGACTACCAATGCCCTCAGCGCGACGCCAGCATTCAGCCAGCTTCTCGCCACACCGTCGACGGGCACCAATTCGCGTGTCGAACTTGCGGCGAACAAGGTCGGCGGCACGACGACCGTGATCGCAGCCAGCGGTGAAGGCGGCGGTTCGGTCTATCGTTCGATAAACGGCGCACCGTTCAGCTTTCTCATCGATAATAACTTCTGCAGTCCGCAGTGTTTTTACGATGTCGCCGTCGAGATCGACCCTACGGATGCGAACAAAGTTTACCTTGGCGGTTCGCCATCGCTGGTGTTCGGCCGATCGGCAAACGGCGGCGCATCCTTTACCGCGAACGGCGCGAGCTTTACGGCCGGCCTTCACGTTGACACGCAGGCGATCGCGGTCGCTCCATCGAATCCGAACATCGTGTACTTCGGCAGCGACGGCGGCATGTGGCGTACAAACGATGTCGCCGCGACGCCCGTTGTTTGGAACACGCTCAACAACAGCACGTTGAGTGCTACTCAGTTCATGGGTATCACGCTGCATCCGACCGAGCGGAATTACCTCTTGGGCGGAACGCAGGACAACGGCACGCAGTTCCTCGCGCCGAACGGCACCACGTGGATACGTTCCGATGGGGGCGACGGAGGGTTCGCCGTCATCGACAAGACGTCTCCTTCTGCAACTAATATCACTGCGTATCATACGTATTTCAATTCGAGCGGCTCGCAGATCGGCTTTTCGCGGGCAACGACGACGACGGCCACCGGTGATCCGGTTTGGTCCGGTTTCTTCGGCTGCGGCGGCACGGCAAACGGAATTAGTTGCGCCGACACCGTTCTGTTCTACGCCCCGATGGTCGGCGGCCCGGTGGCTCCGGACAGCGCCGGAAAGAACACGCTTTACTTCGGCACGAACAAGCTTTATCGCTCGGCCAACACCGGAACAACGATGACAGCGGTGAGCCAAACGCTCCCGAACACCGCGGCCAACGAACGTGTCTCGGCGATCGGCATCGCTCCGTTGAATGACGACATTCGCCTGATCGGCTCGACGATCGGCCGGGTTTATCTTTCGACTACGCCGACGGCCACTACAATGGTCGATGTGACAGGCCCGATCCCCGGACGTTATATCGGTCGGGTGGCTATCGACCCGACGAATTCCAACGTGGCATACGTCGCGTTGAACGGATTCGGCCTTGCTCCGGGCCAGCACGTATGGAAAACGACCAATCTGCTCGGTGGCGCTCCGACATGGGTACCGGCGGGCAGCGGCATTCCCGATACGCCGGTCAACACACTCGCGGTCGACCCTGCGAATCCGCAAACGGTCTTTGCGGGAGCGGATATCGGTGTATTTCGCTCGGACGACGGTGGAGTGACGTGGCTGCCTTTCAGTGCGGGCCTGCCGCGAGTGGCGGTATTCGGAATGGAGATCCAGCCCGTGCACCGCGTCCTAAGGATCGCCACGCATGGGCGCGGCATTTACGAATTCGACCTCGCGCCCGACTCGAAGCCTTTCGACTACGACGGCGACGGCAAAGCGGATATATCGGTATTCCGCTCGACAGACGGCACGTGGCACCTGAACAGATCGACGGCCGGCGTGGCCGGGTTCCAGTGGGGCTCGTCGACCGATCGTATCGTTCCGGCCGACTATGACGGAGATCGTAAGACGGACATTGCCGTATACCGGCCGTCGGAAGGGCGGTGGTACATTCTGAACAGCTCGACATCGACATTCGCGACCGGGCTGTGGGGCGTTGCGACGGACATCCCGGCTTCGGCCGACTACGATAATGACGGACTGGCCGATCTCGCGATCTTTCGGCCATCGGACGGCACATGGTGGCTCAACCGCACGACTGCGGGCGCGATCGTCTATCAGTTCGGCGGTCTCGGCGATCATCCCGCTGTGGGCGATTATGACGGAGACGGCAGCTCGGACATCGCGGCGTTTCGGCCGTCCACCGGTGTATGGTATATATTCCGCTCGACCCTGGGCCCGATCGGGTACCAGTTCGGTATAGGTACAGATAAGGTAGTTCCGGCCGATTACGACGGAGACGGAAAGACCGATATCGCCGTGTTTCGACCCTCAGAAGGCAAGTGGTACATCGCTAACAGCGGAAGCCCGACCTATCCGGTCCACACGTTTGGTGCGGCGACCGATATTCCCACGCCGGGCGACTACGATGGCGATGGCCGGGCAGACATAGCAATCTTCCGACCCTCGGACGGCAATTGGTGGCTCGACCGCACGACCGCAGGCCTCATCGTGCATCAATTCGGCCAAAACGGCGACAAACCGACGCCGAACGCTTACGGGAACTAATGAAAACGCGATAGTGCCGACGCAAGGATCTCTTATGACCGGCTAACGGAACGCGAACGGGCCCGTTTTGTTAGCGCGTTCGGATCATCCGGGGCTCGTTGCGGGACGGAGGTCTGGAGCTGGTCCACCAGACGGCGATACTGCCGCCGACAGCTACGGCGAGGAGGCCGGCGACGATGGCGACGCGGACGGCCATCTTGACGGTTCGTTTGAGCAGCCTGAAGGCGATGTAAGCCGCGGCGAGGAAGATCAGGAAAAACACCACGGCGGCAGCTATGCCTATACCGCCACCGACAGGGCCAACATAAAACAGAAGTGTTGTCATACCTCGTTCTTCTCCGGGGAGTTCTCGAATGCGTCGATCTCATCCGGGCTAAGCTCGGAGGGCTCGGCCGGCAGTGCATATCGCTCGTCGGCCCAGGCGCCAAAGTCGAGCAGTTTGCACCGCTCCGAGCAGAAAGGCCGGAATTCATTGCCCTCAAAAACAGCTTCGGTACCGCATTGCGGGCATTTCACGGCTTTCATACGCGTAAAGATTAGCACAACTACCCGCGGCCCCGAACAATCTAACCGCGGCGGGCGTATTTGAGATAGAATTGAGCCTTAAGAGGCAAAGGTTATGGCCGATTACAAAGAAAAGTTCGAAGCGTGGACAAAACGGGCGAGCGAGAAGTTTGACGAGATCGACGCGCAGCTGGGGCTGAAGGAAAAGATCGAGGGCGGTGCAAAGGTCGCCGTCGACGTCGCCAAAAAAGGCGCCGATTACATTAAGACCGAGGCCGAGAAGACGGACGTCGGCAAACGAGCGGTGAAGGTCGCCGGTGACGTCATCGATACGGCGAGCGGTGCGGCGAAGTCCGCCTGGAACGTCAGCGAGCCGGTCCGCGATGCCGCAGTCCACGTCGGCTCTAAGGCCGGCGGCGTTGTCGTCGATACGGCGGAGAAGGCGGGCGATTTCGTCGGCGGTGCGGCCGATTCGGTCGGCACGAACGCAAAGCGTGTCGTAAAGGTCGTCGGCTTTGGCTCGAGCGTTTCTACCACGTTTGAGGCGGGACTAAGGTCCGCAAAGAAAGCCGTCGATTGGGCCAAGGAAGATCCGATGCGTGCGGCGACGACGGGCGCCTCGATGGCGATCGGTGCCGGACTCGGGATCATCTTTACGGGCCTCAGTTCGCACTGGCTACTGAATTCCGCGATCCCGACCTACTCGGTCAAGAAACTCGCCGAGAGTTTTAACGGTTATCTCAAGCGCCGCGAAGAACTGATCGATAAAGGCGCGCTCAATCAGGCTGACGCCGAGCG
>CAZSOE010000126.1:0-6361 GCA_964608335.1 uncultured Chloracidobacterium sp. | reverse complement strand
CGAGCAGCATCACCGTGTTATCGCGTATCTCGCGCGCCAAAACCTCATCGACCGACGGCGGCACCGGCTTGAAAAACCACACCGCCGCGGCACCCAGGCTTACCAACACCACAATCGCCGCCGCGCCGATCACTGCTGATTTGAAGTTGAATCTGCTCTTTGTATAGGAGCCAAAAAGATCTTCTGAAGACATACCGCGCTTATCACCACTAATAAGCCTGGTCAAGGCTTGCTTTTCTTAAAGGTCTTGGCTTCGCCTAGAATCTCGCTGAACTTTAAGATCGTTTTCTCATCGGCGCGCATGGCGTCCGTCGAACTATAATCGCAAATAGTTGAACTCAACCGACCTTGAATGTACTGAGGGTTAAAAAAGTACTTTTGTCCAACCTCGAAGCTTACCCCGCAATCCCCGCCACCAACTCCCGTGTACAGCACAATAGTTGGATTCGACACACCTATCCAGTGCTTTTCGACTTCAATCGTCACTTTACTTTCAAGGACGTAGCGATCATCGTCGATCTTGTTTTGGACTTTCTCAATCTTCAGGACGGTTCCAGTAAAAAGTGCTCCTTTGAATTCCTTTAGATAAAAGCGGCGCACTGATTCGCGAATCTTTCGGGGATCTTTTTCCGACGACTCGACAGTAATACACGAACACCCAAAGGCTGCCTGTGTAAACAGTCCGAAACAAACTATTAGGAGTGCAAAAGGAGAAAGTTTCATTCCTTCACCGTATTAAAACTCGAGTCTCAGTCTGACTAACACTACCGATTTTGAAACACCGTCGACTACCAACTGCCAGATGTTCTATGACCGACATTTCGTTGCCTTCACTGCATATAACAACCATCCCAATCCCCATATTAAACGTCCGAAACATCTCCTCATCAGAAACATTTCCGAGTCGCTGCATCATGCTGAATATCGGCGGTTCAGGCCAGGAGCCGCGGGTTATTTCGACTGAGACGCCGTCGGGGAGGATCCGCGGGATGTTTTCGAGAAAGCCGCCGCCGGTGATGTGTGCGAGGCCTTTGATCATGCCCGTATCGAGAAGTGGCCCGAGCTGCGGGAGGAATGACGAGTGTGTGGCGAGCAACGCTTCGCCAACGGTTGTGCCGAGCTCGTCGATATACGAATCGACCTTGTAGCCGCCGACCTCAAAGAAAAGCTTGCGTGCGAGCGAATAGCCGTTAGTCTGCAAACCGGTTGACGGCAGACCGAGAACAACGTCGCCGGGGACGATTCGCTTGCCGTCGATCACGTTCTTCTTATCGACAACACCGACGATAAAGCCGGCGAGATCGTATTCGCCCGGCGGGTAAAAATCCGGCATCTCCGCCGTCTCGCCTCCGAGCAGCACGCAGCCGTTCTCTTTGCACGCCCGGGCCATTCCCGCGACGACCGAGGCTGTCACGTCGGGCTCGAGTTTTCCGGTCGCAAAATAATCAAGAAAGAACAACGGCCGCGCGCCCTGGACCAGAATGTCGTTGACGCAATGATTTACGAGATCCGCACCGACCGTGTTGTGGATGCCGGTCTCAAATGCGATCTTGAGCTTGGTCCCGACACCGTCTGCCGACGCGACCAGTATCGGCTCGTCCATATCGGGGAACGCCCCGGTGAACATCCCGCCAAAGCTGCCGATCTCCGTTAGAGTCCGCTCATTGAAAGTCGACCGGGCGAATTCGCGAATCTTCGAAACGGCAAGATTCGCGTTGTCGATCGAGACACCGGCGTCGGCGTATGAGATCGCTTTTGTCATACAGAAATTGCCTTGTCACAGCGGATGCCGAACTCCTCCCACAAGATCCGATCAAACTCCTCATCCGAGTTTATCGGGACCTCGTTTTTGATGCCGCCCTTGGTAACTATGAATTTGGAATCGCTGACCGTCTTTCGACCGCTTTCGGTCAGCAGTGAACAAACCTTTCGCTGCGTGAAGTGCGAGTCAGGCGAGTACTGCTGATGGTCACACAGCCCGGCAAACTCGGCGAGATCGCGAGCTAGCGGGCTGAGTCGGTATTGTGGCGTCCACGCACCTTCGATCTTTTTCGCTACCTCGAGCGATCCCTTCTCGGCGCGACGGATCACGAAAACACCTTCGCGGTCCTTCTGCTCAAGATCTGCAACGAACTGCAGCGGCTCCGCGGTAAAATCTCCGAACCCGACATCGGCGAGGTATTCGAGTTCGCCAATCGTTGCGATGATCGCGGCGTGATCGAATTCAGGGCCGAAATCGGTGCCGTTAAAAACACGTGCCGACACGAGCCGCGTCTGAAAACCGATCGCACGTAGCAGCTCGTTGAACAAGCCGTTCAACTCGTAGCAAAAACCGCCACGCCGGCAACGCTCGATCTTGTCGTAGAACTTCGCGGTGTCGATCGTGATCGGGCGTTTCCAGTGGATGTCGAGATTTTCGAACGGCACAGATAACAGGTGCTGTCGCTGAAGGAGACGCAGCGACTCAAGATCTGCCCAGACATCAGATCGGTCAACGCCTATTCTTGCAAGGTATTCGCCGGTGTTCATTTCGTGACCACCTTCCATTCGAGGCCCTTTACGCTCGCGCACGTTGGCCCGCCATCGCGGCCGACGCCGGAAAATGTTGCTTCGAGAACTCCAGGGCCCGCGATGACCTGTCTGATCTGCTCGGCGGTCACGCTCATTAACGAGAGCTTCGCGCGGCGTGACCAGCAGGTGTGCCGCTGCCCGGCGTATGTTCCAGAATTTACATAGATGAACCGGGCGTCTTTTGGGCCCTGGGCATATTTCCCGAGGAAATTCGGCCTGCTAGCCGACAGGTCGACATCGACCGTGAGATCGAATACCAGCTCGTCCATGCCTTTCTTCGACGGTGCCAGCAACTCGTCGCGGCCGCGCTGGACCTGCATGGTTACGCCCGCAAGCGGTCTTTCCACGATGATTCTGACGGGTATCTCGTGCTTCATCCTACTACCAGAATCGTGATTATAACGGTTTCGATTTTCAAACTCATTGACCAAATCCCGAATGCCGTTTAGCATTTGCTGATATGAGCTTTACACTGATCGACCAGGGCAGTGAGGGTTATGAATTCCAGGTGAATGTCTGGAACTGGAAGGCCGCGGTCGAGATCATACGGAGCCTCGATGTCCTGGACGAGGGCGCGATGCGGCAAATGAGTTATAACGCGACGGGCGTGCGTGTAGAGATGGACGCCGCTCACCAGATCGGTTCTCGCATTCGCGACGAGATACTGCCAAAGGTCGGGCCCGGGAAACGTATCTTCTGCGACCTTACCGTGACCCAGACGCCCGACGACATGACCCTGCACCGCGATAGCGACGAACAGTGGAAGAACTACAGCGCAACGCACGAATGGCTCGAAGAGTTTTCGGACTTTTGCCTTCGGTCGAAAGGGTTTCAGGTGTTTTAGAAGAGGTCCAAAATGAGAAGTTTGACGCGAATATTCCTGTTTGTTCTTGCTCTCGCACTGCCGGCATTTTCGCAGTCGACACCGGATGGTCCGGAGTTGACGCGGATGCTCAGCGAGTTCCTCGCCGGCGCAAGCCGCAACGATGCCGCCGTGCACGATCGCTTCTGGGCCGACGACCTGGTCTACACGCGATCAGCCGGCGTGAGAACAAACAAGGAAGAGCTGATGAAAGGTGTTCGTTCGGCGCCGCCGCGTAAAGAGACCGATCCGGTTACGGTCTACTCGGCCGAGGACGTTCGGATTCAACAGTATGGCGATGCGGCGGTAGTCGCCTTTAAACTCGCTATCGCGACAACGCCGCCCGGCGGCACTAAGACGATGTCGTACAACCTGAATACGGGCACGTTTATTAAACGGAATGGCAGATGGCAGGTCGTCGCATGGCAATCGACCGTCATTCCGCCGCCGGCTCCGCCTGAAACCAAACCAGCCTCAACTGCATCTACGGCTGCCTCGGCGCCGACAACGCCGAAGACCTCGACCACTCGTGTTTATCAAAAAGGTTCGCGCGGCGGCTGCTATTACGTAAGCGCATCCGGAACCAAGGTCTACGTAGACCGAAAATACTGCCCTTGATCGACACCGTCGTTCCGGAAAGTTTCCTGCAAGTTTTGGTCATCCCGACGTTCATTCGCGCGCAGCGTTGACGTGAAAGGGCGGCCCGACCCCTCTAAAAGGCCGTGAAAGAGCCCGATCGCTGTCAGTCCGGCTGTGTGGAGTTTGCTGGCGGACGGCCTGTCCGCGTTTTTCGCAAGATCTAGGAGAAATCACAATGAGAAGATCGTTAGTTCTATCGACAGTTTTTGCGGCTACGGCCGCTATGCTTTCGGCATGCCAGCCGCAAGCGAATGTTACCCCGAACAAGCCGCCGGCTACACCGGCCCCTGTCTCGACGGCCAGCCCGATGACGAGCCCGCCGGTCTCCCCGACGGCTTCGCCGGGGCTGCAGGTCGTCCCGGATAATTCAAAGAAGGAGCCGGCCAAGGATGTGAAGGACGTCAAGCCGACCGCGTCGGTAACGCCTAAGCCCAACAAATAGAAGGGTTTAACCGAGGCGATGAGGGCGGGCCGAGTTGGTCCGCCCTTTTTTGTCAGTTTTCGAGAACTTTTTGCCGGACCGGGTCGTTTGCCTCTTCAGCAGATCAATACCCTGTTCCGGAGGGATCATGAAAAAAGTCGGTGTCATCATTTTCGCGTGTGCTCTAGTTCTTGGCCTGGTGGTCGCGAATATCTTCTCGTTCGGGCGCGTTAAGGACCGGTTCTTTAACTTCTCGTTCAACTTTGGCAGCGAGCAGGGGTCCGGGAGGACGGCGTCGGAGGTGCGCAACGTTTCCGGCTTCAAGGCGGTCGATGTGGGCGGCGTCTTCCAGGTGGAGATCGTTGCGCAAAAAGAGCACTCGGTAGAGATCGAGGCCGATGACAACCTGTTGCAGTTCATCAAAACCGATGTCCGCAACGGTGTGCTAAACATCGAAACGTCGCGACGCTTGAAGACCTCGAATCCGCTTCGCATCCGCATCACGGCGCCGGATATCGAAGAGCTTGAAGTCTCGGGCGCGGCCACCGTCGCGGCCGTCAACCTGAAGAACGATGGACTCAAGGTCGACTCATCCGGCGCGTCAAAGATCAAGGTCGCGGGCGAGACCGCAAAACTCGTGGTTGACGTCAGCGGAGCGACAAAGGTCGACGCGGATGAACTCACCGCCGAGAATGTCACCGTCGAGGCAAGCGGTGCGAGTTCGGTCCGGGTCAATGTCTCTGGGAACCTGCGCGCACGTACCTCCGGCGCGAGCTCGGTGGTTTACTCCGGAAATCCAAAGGATGTTGTAAAGAAAACGAGTGGCGCGGGCAGCGTGTCGCCACGATGATCGGTTAGTCGCCATATCCATATGGATCCTCCTTGATCCTCGCGCCGAGCGCGAGGATTTTTTTCGTCTCAAGATTCCGCCGGGCGATCCTCGAAAACGCGCGTTTCTGGCAGGCGGGCGATAATTTTTTTCCTTTTTTCTTCATTTCGAGATACCATCCGAACGAAAAAATGCGCGAATGCGCCGTCAACACGCGAGTGAAATCACTGTCATCACACAGGTTAAATTGCTGTTAAACGGCATGAAAAAAATCTGTGGATTTTCGTTTGCAAGGCTTGCACTTTCGTGCTAATCTCTTTCCCGTTTCCAAAAATCAGGCAGCGGTAACCTGTTGAAACCAAACAACTTAAAGCGTTACATTAGGTTTTGGGGAAATGCGCCTTGCGACTGTGGAAAAGCTTGTGAATAACGTCCCACGCGTTGCTCATCTTGCGTGGGAGGGCTTTTCACGACGACGAGAAAGACACACGGTCGTTCGATGATGTTGTCGCAAGGAATTTCATATTCGAACAATTTAGATATCCGATCACACGCCCGACGACAACGGCGGGTTTTGAAAGAAGCTTTGAATTCAGTTTCACAGAAGACAACTATCTGGGACGCCGTCACGGCGCGCGTGAGATCTCGCCTAAGCGAAGACGTTTTTAATACCTGGTTCCGCGCGATCCGCTTTGAAGGTATTGACGACGAGCGGCGTGCGATCATTGTCGCTGCCGGGCAGGTCACCAAGGATTGGGTTTGCCTGTATTACGCCGACCTGTTGGATTCGATCCTGTCGGACCTCGAACTGGGCGAGTATTCAGTCGAATGGAAAGTCGATCCTGCCGGTCCGGATGAGCTTCCGTTTGCGGAGGAATCGGCCGATAACGCGCTCGTTTTCTCGCCGAAGAGTGGCGGTGTTAAGGTCATGCGCGATGAGACGGGTGTCTCACATTTCATCGACATCGAGCCGGTCGAAGACGGCCTCAATCCAAAATACGCGTTTGAGAAATTTGTTGTCGGATCGTGCAACCAGTTC
>CAZSOE010000125.1:0-6368 GCA_964608335.1 uncultured Chloracidobacterium sp. | reverse complement strand
CCAGCACCATTATTGCCCCGGCGTAGATCAATATCTGCACCGCCGCGATAAACGGCGCCGCAAGCGTCAGATAAATGCACGAGAGCGAAATGAAAACGCCGACGAGCGAGATCGCGCTGTAGAGCGGGTTGCGATGATACACCATCGAAATGGCGCACATGATCGCGAATCCGGCGAATAGAAAGAATAGTGCTGTCCCTACCATAAGGCCTTTTTACCGCGGAGACGCGGAGACGCAGAGAAAGCGAGAGACAAGTTGTAAACCACAAGCCGCATTTTTGTTATCTCTGCGTCTCAGCGTCTCTGCGGTGAAAATTCTCAATTCAACAAATACACAACCACGATCGTCACGATCGCATTAGCTATTGCGACCGGCAGCAGGAACTTCCACCCGAAGTTCATCAACTGATCAAACCTAAATCGCGGCAGCGTGCCGCGCACCCAAATGTAAAAGAACAGGAAACCACAGATCTTGCCGATGAACGCCGCGTGGCTTATGAGCGCATAGGGAACCGAGCCCGGCTCGAACAATCGGCCCAATCCCGGCACGTACCAGCCGCCGAGGAACAGCACCGTGCACATGACCGAAACGGTGAACATATTCACATACTCGGCCATGAAGAAGAGCGCGAATTTGAGCGCCGAATACTCGGTATGAAAGCCGGCAACCAATTCTGTCTCGGCCTCAGGCAGGTCGAACGGGACGCGGTTCGTTTCGGCGAATGCCGCTATCAAAAAGACCACAAAACCCACGAACTGCGGGATGATGTACCACTTGAACGGCGATTGCGTCTGGGCCTGAATGATGCCGTTGAGGTCCAACGTACCCGCAAGCATCACCGCGCCGAGCACCGACGCTCCCATCGCGAGCTCATACGAGATCATCTGCGCGCTCGACCGTAGACCGCCCATCAGCGAATACTTGCTGTTTGACGACCAGCCCGCCAGAGCGATGCCATAAACGCCAACCGAGGTTATTCCGAGAACGAACAAGACGCCGACATCGATCCGCGCGATCGTAAGCGGCAGCGCTTTCACGCCTTCGCCAAGCCCGTAAGGCAAAAAACTCCAATCTATCGTCGTGATCGCAGGCCCGAAGGGGTAAACGACGATCGGCATCAGCGCGCAGACCAACGCTACCATCGGCGCAAGATAGTAAATGAACTTTGTCGATTTATCGGGAACGAGATCTTCTTTGAAGATGAATTTGAGCAGATCGGCGAAAGGCTGCAGCACGCCCCACGGTCCCACGCGGTTCGGGCCGATGCGTCCCTGTATCCAGCCCAGCACCTTTCGTTCGCCAAGGACCGTGTAGGCAACGATCATCAGCACGCCCTGAAACGCGAGCAGTATCGCGACGCTGATCACGATGTAGGGGAAGGCTGTTTTAACAAGTTCTTCCATGTTCTAGCCGCGTAGCGGCAACAGATCTTAGCCGTGGGTTTTAACCCACGGTATGAATACGTAAAGTCATCTCTCCGCGTCAGCGACGGCTGAGCTAACGAAAATCGATCGTCGCTAACGCGACGTAACACCCTTCGTATCGTTCCCGTGGGTTGAAACCCACGGCTAAATTCACAAGATCGCTACGCGATCTAACGCCCGCCCGGATTGCTCCGATCGCCAACACCGATCGCCAGCGCTTCGGCCTTCGGACTGCCGTCAAGCCCGAACTGCTCGAGCGGCGATACAAGCAAATTCTCCGGCTTCGGGTTTCCGTTCGCCAACAAGTGAAACTGCGCCGTCTTGCCCGTCATCGTCGTCACGCGATGGAGCTTATGCCCGATACGCGGAGTGACGGTGTTTTTTGTGCCGCTGTCTGGCATCGATTCGAGCGACTTCTTCAAAATGTTGATCTCGGTCGTCAGTTTTTTCGGCTTCACTATCGCGTGTTTGACCTGGACCGGATTCGACTCGTCCTTCAACGCCGGATATCGCAAACCCTCGTACGCCGGAACCGAGTCGGAAATGGCGCGGAATATCGCCGACGCCGACCATTCGGGCGCGATCTCGACACCCACTTCGCGTGCGATAAGGGCCGTGATCATCCAGTCGGCCTTCGACTGGTGAAGCGGCTCGATAGCCTTGCGAACACGCTGAACGTTGCCGGCATTGTTCGTGAAAGTACCGTCTATCTCGGCAAAGCTCGCCGCCGGAAATACTACATCTGCATGCTCAGTGGTCTCCGTCAGAAAAAGCTCCTGCACGGCAACAAAGTCCTTGCCCGCGAGAACGCTCGCCTCCTGCAAACTGCCCGCCACAAGCAGGGCCTTTGAATTTGAGATCACCTCATCCAGCGACTTACGGCCGGCGGTCATGTCGAACGCACCGACCGAGTTGTTGTGTTTTGCCAGCGGATGAAGCATCACCCGCCGCCCTTCACCCGCGAGGCTTGCCGCATTTGCCGCGAGCACAGCCTGCGCGTGCGGCGAAAGGTCGCCGCCGAACATGATGATCACGTCGCCACTCGTCTCGAGGATCGTCGTTCTGACCGCGTCGGTATCTTCCGCAGCGATGCCCATCTTGCCCGCGATCTCTTTATCGAATGACGGATCGACCGCCGCGAGTGCAAACGCGTCGATCGACCCTTCGTTCACGTGAACAAAATGCGCTCGCGTCTGGTGAACGAGGTTCGTCGGAACTTCGCTGATACAAATGAACTTCGCGCCGCCATTCCCTACCGCCGCCCGTACTTGCTTAGCGGTAAACGTCTGCTCTTCCTCCGGCTCGCCGCCGATCTGAACGATCGTCGAGGCATAGCGAATATCGCGGTGAGTGCAAAGCGGGACACTGAGGTTGTCAAAGACCGGGGCCAGATCGTGCGTATCCGAAACCGCGTAGTTTTCCGACGAAAGCGCTTCGGTCGCAAATCTTTTAAGAGTAAATACGGCCTCGTTGGTGAGCCGCGGGCTGGCGACGACACCAGCCGCCGCACCGGCTTTTTTCAGTCCCTCGGCGGCGAACTTGACCGCCTCGTCCCACGTCGCAGGAACGAGTTTCCCGCCTTGTTTATACCGGATGAGTGGCGTCTTGATGCGGTCTTCGTGATCGATGAAGCCATGGCCAAACCGCGCTTTAACGTCGAGAAACTCACCGTTAAGGCCGTTAACATATCGATCGCGTGCGACGATGCGGTGCACCTTGCCGCCTCGCGAGCCGATCGAGATCTGCATTCCGTCCGATCCGTAACAGTCGGTCGAGGTGGTCTGATCAAGTTCCCACGGCCGAGTAACATGACGATACACTCCGTCGAGCAGCGTACCCGTCGGACACACCTCGATGCAGTTGCCGCACTGCGAACAGCCCAGCCATCCGCCGTACGTCCCGATCACGGTGTTGACACCGCGATTGCCGGCCTCGATCGCGTCTTCGCCCATCCATTCCGCGCAGACGCGAGTGCAGCGTTTACAGAGAATGCAGCGCTGTGGATCGTTAGCAACGATCGGTGAAAGATATTTTTCGGGCTGAACGTTTTTGCGTTCTGTGAACCGTTCCTCGACATCGCCCCAGTCGAATATCACTTCCTGCAGCTCGCATTCGCCGCCGCGATCGCATACCGGGCAGTCGAGCGGATGATTGGCCAGCAGGAATTCGCCCATCGCTCGCTGCGCCTTCTCGACCTCCTCAGACTGCGTCGTGACGACCATTCCGTCGGTGCATGTGAGCGTGCAGGACGTCTGGAGCTTCGGCATCTTATCGACGCGCACGAGGCACATGCGGCACGACGCCTGGACCTCGAGGTCCTTGTAATAGCAGAACGCCGGAATGCCGTAGCCTTTTTCACGACACACGTCGATCAGACGAGAGCCCTTATCGACCTCGTATTCCTGCTCGTTGATCGTTACCTTTATCTGCTCTGACATTCCTTCCCTTTCAGTCGGCGGCGGCCGCCGACTCATCCCCTTGGGCCTCGGCCGTTTCGGTCGCCGGCCCGTCGGCAGCGGGCGCTTCCGCAACCGGAGCTTCGCCGTCAGGTGGTTCAGCTTCGACCGGCGCCGGTTCGGTCACTGTGGCATCCGGCCCTGCTTCGACGGGCGCTTCCTCAACCGCGGGCTGTTCCTGAACGATCTCAGGAGCCGGAGCTTCTTTCTTCTTTATCTTGAGCTTTCGTTCCTTTGGTGCCGCCTCGATCTTTGCCGCCGGCTTATCGACCGCCACGAAACCCGGGCGGGTCAGTTTTTGCCGAGTCTTGCCATAACTCCCGGCAAAGATCTTTCCTCGCCGGGTTCGCTTGTCCCCTTTTCCCATATTTACCTCAATTCTCCTTTTGTTCGCATCGTGCCGACGATCTCGGGTTTCGACGGAACGATCCGGCCCGTCAACAGGCCGATGACATAATCCTGGACCATCGTGTTGGAAGCGAGCTTGCTATGCTCGCCGCATATGAACTTCGTCGACGATACGCCGTTGGCACCCTCGAGCGAACGGCGCGTTACCACCTCGTCACCGGGGGCTATCATCAGTCGTCTGGTGTCCGACTCACCGATCTTGATGCCGTCGCCCCGAGTAAAGCCTTTTGGTGAGAAGAGCGTCTTCCACTTGTTGTTCTTTTCGTCACGGTAAATGACGACCGCATCAAGCGCGGTTTTGCAGTCGGACCCGACCAGATGAAACGAGACGCCGCGCGCGGGCACGTTGGACGATAGAGCCTGATACAAACGCTTTGCCCGTGCAAGGGCTGCCGTGAAATAAGACAGGGCGATCTTTTGCTCCGCGATCGTGAACTCATCCGCAAACTCACGATCGTCGATCGGGCTCCAGCCGTATTTTGTCCAGGTCTTCGCGTCGTATAGATCGACCGCAACCGGTTCGAGCCGTTCGTTAAATACGCGGAGCGTGTCCGGGGCGGGCAGGAGTTGATAAGCGACCGGAATGGTGAATGCAGTGAAACGCGACGTGTCCTGCACAAACGGCAGGTCGAGACGCATCCCCCCGAGCGTGAAGCCCTCGACGAACGTGCTGAGCGAGAACGTCGAGCCTTCGCTTGGCGTTCCCAACAGTATCACCTGGTCAAAATGTTTTGCTCCCGCCCAGGTCGGCCGCGGCGGCGCGTTCCCCGGCGGCAGGTCGGCGTCGCCGTACATTGCTGCATAACGAGCTATCGTGCCGCCCAGCGAATGGCCGACGACATCGAACTTGAGGTCTGGCTTACCGAGCTTTTTCTTCAACGCCTCGACCTGGCGTACGAGCCGGCGCGCATTGCCGACATTGTCGAGCCGCCAATCGTAGGCGTACAGATAAAGTGAATCCTGAAAACCCTCTTCGCCCGGCGCGTCCCACTTTTCTTCGTGAAAGCCGCCCCGGACATCGAGCGCCCTGATGAAGCCGCCGTAAACATCGGTCAGCGGGATCGGGCCGAGCTTGATACTTCGAATGATCTCGCCCGGTTCGACATTGTCACCGATCTTGGCAATATCCAGCGAGATGGGCAGCCGGAGGTCTTCCGATCGCGGCTTTAGGGCTTTGAACCAGATCTTTTCGCCCGTCACTTTGTTCCGCAGCTCGGAGCCTGAGAGACCGGGGATCAGGATGACCGGATCGTGCCCCTGTGCGAATGCAGAGCCTGCAAATAGCACGAACAGAGCGAGAGCACCGAGACCCGCTCTCACTTTGAGGTACGATCTGTTCACGCTTCTACACATTCGGTGAAACGACTCCTTCCGTTTTTGCGGTCAACCACTTTTTGAAATCGCCCGGGAACTGCCGGATCGCCGACTGTATCGGCCATGCTGCTGCGTCGCCGAGCGGGCAGAACGATTTACCTTCGATGTTGTCGCAGATGTCGAGCATCAACTGCGCGTCCTCGGGCCGGCCTTCCCCGATCGAGATGCGATTGAAAATTTTCACCAGCCAATCCGTCCCCTCGCGGCACGGCGTGCACCAGCCGCAAGATTCATGTTTGTAGAATTCGGTGAGGTTCTTTGTCGTCTCCATTACATCGACGGTCTCGTCCATCACCATCATCCCGCCGGTTCCGAGCATCGAGCCCGCGGCGACAAGGCCCTCGTAATCGAGCGTGACATTCTTGCCGATGATCTGCCCGGCGTTCATAATGTACACGCTTGAGCCGCCTGGAATTACGGCCTTGAGCTTGTTGTCGCGGAGCATCCCGCCGCAGTCATCGAAGATGAACTTTTCCATATCGGCGTAGCCCATCGGCAGCTCGTAAACACCGGGCTTTTTGACATGTCCGCTGATCGACCACAGCTTTGTCCCGCCCGATTTCTCGGTTCCGAGATCGCGCCACTTGATGCCGCCCATCTCGATGATCTGCGGCACCGATGTGAACGTCTCGACGTTGTTGTCGATCGTCGGACAGGCGTACAGTCCCTCGACCGCGGGAAACGGCGGCTTTAGTAGGGGATGGT
>CAZSOE010000124.1:0-6391 GCA_964608335.1 uncultured Chloracidobacterium sp. | reverse complement strand
ACTCCGTCTCGCGCCAGGCCGCGGAAAGAGACCCAACCACCGCATTGATGCCTTCATCGAGAACGATACGCCCAACGGGTAAGTCAGCGACGTCGGCAGCCGGTCGGTATTCGGCACGGAAGGCGCTGTGATCGCGCCCGATGAAGAAGGCCTGGGACACTTCCTGAAAATCGTGGTCCTCCGTCGCGATCCAGAATACCGGGACCGCCTTATGGCCTCGAAGCCGTAGTTCCGTCGCAAGCCTGATGGCCGAAAGCGCTTTGTAGATAGTGAAGGCCGGACCCGAAAAAATGCCCCCTTGCTGCCCTGTCACAACGGCAACGCAACTGCTGTCAGATAATAGGGCGATATTCGCGAGCGTCTCGTCGGAAGCGCCAGCCGCACGATTCTGACGCTCAAGCGCGGACGTCAGGGCCAACCTGTCGGTTTGAAATTCAGATAGAACGTTCGGAATGAACCCGGCCACATCGATCGCACTACCCACCGCGTTCGGATAGTAACGACGAAGGGACGTCGGGTCGCGTAGATAGTCGAGAAAGAGCCGCGACTGCCCCGGGATCTCGGAGAACGGCAGGCGCGAAATGTGTGTTCTGGCACCCTCGCGCATGGGCTCGCGCGCCGGTATCTGCTTCAAACCATTGATCTCCTTACTAACTCGAATTATAGGAGACTCGAAGCGGGATTTAAAAACGAAAGAGGCGGTGCAGCCCGCCTGCACCGCCTAATACCCGGGGTACGTTTGCAGCCTACATTCCTGACGCCGTCGCGCCGGAGCGTTCGATCTTATAGACGCCGGACGAATGCGTACCGGCAAAAATGCGGTTCGGGTCCTGCGGATCGAAGGTTATCGACCAGAAACGGTGACTCGGGAGCTTCATCTCCTTGGTATCGACCCGTTTCCAACGGTCTCCGGCGTCGGTCGAAATGTAGATCCCGCCCTCGGTATCCATCGCGCTCGCAACGATCACCTCGTTCGTGTTCTCCGGATTTATAAGAATAGACGTAAAGTTACCGAGCGAAAGGTTACCGCCGCGTCGCGTCCATGTGCGCCCGCCGTCGCGCGTGACGTAGAGGGTTTGGATAGTCCCGACATAAACGTAGTCGGGTCGTTTCGGATCCGATACGATCGAGCTTATGGGCACATTGTCGACGGCCCCGCCGGCTTTGGACCAGGTCTTGCCCTTGTCCCGCGAGACGATCACACCTGAGATCGCGGTGCCCGCCCAGATGACGTCGGGGCGATTGCTCGAGACGTGGAGGGCGAAAATGTTGTCGTTCAGGCCCGGCGTGATAGGCAGTTGCTCCCAACCTTTTGTCGGATCGGAGGCGCGGTATATGCCCTTGTCCGTGCCGGCCAGCATGCCGCCGTCAGGTGTCAGTTCGAGGACCCTGACCGCACCCGTCAGCGCGGGGATCAAAACAGGTCCTGGTGGAACTACGGACTGCGGAGGAGGCTTTACGGCCTTTGCGGCGACCGTCCGCCTCGTGGTCTTCGCCTTCGGTTTTGGTTTCGGTTTGGGCGGGACCAACTGCGTCCACGAAAGGCCGCGATCCAGCGAGCGAAATACGCCGACGTTGGTGCCAAGATACATCAGGTTCGGGTTGACGTGGTCCTGTTTGACCACGAACGTCCGGATACGTCCGACGTCGAGACTTCGCGATTGCTGCCAGGTGCGGCCCGAGTCGCTGCTTACAAAAAAGAAGCCGCCGCCGGTCGCGGTGTTGTGTGTTGCGGCGTAGAGCCGTTCGGGATTCTCGATATCGGATGTTATCGAATAGGTGAACCGGCTGGTGAAGTTTCCGTTGGTTTGGGAGAAATTGCGGCCGCCGTCGGTCGAGACCATTACGCCATAGTTGTTCGTGCCGATAAAAACGCGGTTCGGGTCGGATGGGTGGACGGCGATAGAGTTGATCTCGAGATTCCGCTGCGTCGTCAGCATCCAGTTCTTGCCGCCGTTTGTCGTCATCCAGAAGCCCTCGGTCGTGGCAGCGTAAACCGTTCCGGGAATGGTCGGATGTTGCAGGATATCGCGCGTGCGGCGCGACTGCGACGGGATGCCCTGGATCTTTGCCCACTTTTCACCGGAATTGAACGACTCGTAGATACCGCTGCACGCCGATGCGATGATGTGTTCCGGATTGCGCGGGTTCACGGTGATCGCAAACACATCGGAATCGTCGATCATGCCGTCCTTGATCAGTCGCCAATTCTTGCCCGAGTCGGTCGTTTTATATGCACGCCACCAGGTGCCGGCGTACATCGTCGTTATATTTCGCGGGTCCATCGCTAGCGAATCGATATTGACTGGCATCGTCGGCGAAGATATCTTTTCCCAGTCTTCGCCCGAGTTGCGCGAGATCCAGACGCCGGCCGTAGCGCCGACAAGCAGGACGCCGGGATCGAACGGCGATTGCGACATCGCGTGGATCGATTCATTTTTCAACTCCTTCGATTCCTTCCACGTCAGGCCGCCGTCGGTCGACCGGAAGAAGCCTCCTGGAGCCTTATGACGATGGCCGGACGTATAGATGATCCGAGAGTCGCGGGCATCGACAAGGAGTTGATCGAGTATTAGTTCGGGCTTGTTGAGATTAACGAGAAGGCGCCATGAGCGGCCGCCGTCGGTCGAAGTGTGAATCTGTCCGTCGAGTGTACTGACGTAGAGTCGATCTTTGTCCCGGGGATCGATCGCCACCACGCGAACGTCGCCCCCGGTCGGCCCGAGTATTTGCCAGCTTCGAAAACTCTCAGCCGCCTCGGTCAGCGAATTGTCGTCGGAGGCAACTGCGGCCACTGGAGCGAACGCAAGGAGCAGGCTGATCAAACCCGAAATTACCGATGTCAGTTTTATTCGCATAGCGTGGTACTCGTCAGGGTTTTTGGACAGGAATGCCGGGTCTCTTCGACCGAAACTTGGATGCAGGGCAGGGGCAAGCGTTTTGCTGCAACCGGGCCGCCTTTCAACCGCAATTCTACAAAAGCTAAGCCCCAAAAAGCAATAAAAAGCGGCCGGGGCATGGGCGGAACACGCCCCCGGCCGCTTTCAGAATGTTCGCGCCTCACGCGAGGCGCAAAGCTTTTACCTTTACGGTTGCGGATTATCCGCACCCGGCGGAACGATGTAGATCTTGGTCAGGATACCGCTACCCTGATCCGGTCCATCTACGAACGTTACGCGGCTAGGATCATACTTGCGGAAGTTGATCGCCTTCATGATCTGGGCCCTGCGGGCTCGGATCTGAGCAGGCGTTCCGTAGTTGATGATGTAGCCGGTCGCCGTCGGATCGTTAGCCAACTGCGTATAGAGACCGTCTATGATCGCCTTGACCTCGTCATCCGTCTTCTTGCCGAACTCGTCGATCTGACGCGCCTGCGGCAGGTCGGCGATACCACCGGTATCAGAGGCCTCCTTCTGGCAATTACATGCCGGATCGGTGCCGCCGATCGAAACGGTCGCGGTCACGTTGCTGTTACGCATCTCGCGTGTCGTAGCTACGGTGATGCTCGGCGTTCCCTGACCCGAAACGATAGTTCCGGCCGAAACGGTCCAGTTGTACGTGATAGCGCCCTCCTGGCTGCCGCCGCTTACGTTGGCAGTGAAGGTCATGTTGTCGCCAGGCCGTGTAATGCCGGCCGGGCCGCTAACGCTGAGAGTCGGGCACGAGCACGCTTTAGGCGGAGCGACACAGTCGCAGTTTTCGATCCGGATAGTCTGAGTGTCGGTCTTGCCGCAAACACCGCAGCCGTCATCGACGCCCGTCGTGATCGTGTAGCTTCCCGGACCTACGCCCGTGAGGTCCCACGTCACGTTTGCCCCGGTACCGACGATACGGCCGCCCGAAACGGTGTAGTTGTACGTGAGAACATCGTTCTCAGGATCGCTCGCACGAGTCTGGACGCTGATCGAACGGCTGTCGTTGCACGCCCCGCCCGAGCGGGGATTCATTCCCGGCGGGCACGGCAGCGTGATGACCGTATCGCTTAGCGTGACCGAGTCGACACTCGGCGCCTTATTCTCGATCGGGCCCTGACGCGCATCGCGTCGGCCGATCCAGAACTGTCCGATATATCCGTGGGGATCGCTCGATGGCGTGAATCCCGGCGGGACACCGCGCCAGCTCGTAGTGATCGTTTGCGGAGTACACGCGGTCTGCCCAGGCAGGCAGCTCACAAGGATCGACGCGCTCCGCTGATCATCGTCAAAGCTGTCCTGATCCTGCTCGTTGAAGTTATGACGATAAGCAAAGCCAAAACCGAACCAGCGTCGCGGGAAGATCCTGAAACCGGCTATGCCGTCGAGCGGATGCCGCTCGAACGCGTTCGGCGTCCTGCCGCCGACATAACGTGTTGACTTCAACTCGAAGATCGGCTGGAAGTACTGATTGACCGGGAAATCGAGAGCGATGCCGGCGTTCAGTTCATCCGGACGATCAAGCATCACAAAGTCCGCATTGCCAAATTTTCCTTCCGACTTGCTGGTGTACGTGTAGCCGATGTTACCCGACAGGTTTCCCCACTTGGCAAAACGGACATCGGTAAAGAAGCTCAGGTGAATATCACCCTTATTCCCACCCGGTCCGGCACCGCGTTGAAGCTGGTTAAAGCCCGCGAAGCTTCCACCCGTGTCCTGCCACCAGCGATAATACGCGACGATACCGTAGCCGATCGCGTCGAGCGAGTGGTTGAACCGCCATTTGAAGCCAAAGTCGAGCGAGTTGAACGACGACTGGCCCCATGTCCGGTTAAGGAACGGCATCTCAGGCTGATAGCTGGGTGCCACCGTGAAAACAGCCGGGCCCTGACAAGCACCGGCGGTCGATGTGGCGCAGGTGCCGCCAAGATTCACGGTCTGGAGCACGATGCCGGGAAGCAGGCCGCCCACCGACGAACCTATGCCCGGGAAGTTGGCGGCTACCCCGCCTGCGGCCGGCGGTCCCATCGTCGGATTGGTATTTGCCGGGAAGCCGAATTGCGGCCCCGCAAAGAACGGCGGTAGAAAACCAAAGTTGCCGGAACTCCCGTTTATATACGGGAAATTCGCAAACGGCTGCAGGCCTGTCGGCCTGTATACGGCCCTGCCCTCGAGCGGACCGTTACCTGGGCCGGACGGGGCGAGAATGATAGCGGGCGCCGTCGTTCGAACCCCGTTAATGACGACCGTCGAGTTGGGCAGGTAAAAGCCCGAAAGGCTTCGCGGGGAATTTACCTTCACACCGCGCCATGCCTCGGTCGTAAAAAACAGCTCGAATCGATTTGAAAGCCCGACCTGAAAACTTACTGGAACAGACGTGATGTCAACGTTCCCCGGATCTCGGTCGTAATTGCTGTAAGCGATGCTGAGGGTATATTCGCCCCTTCGCAGCGTCCATCCGTCATAGACGGTAAAAAGACCCGTCGGCCCACCAGTTGGACCTCCGGTTCCGACAGTCGGCGCTGAATTCCGCGGGTCATTTTCGGACCGGCTGTTTTGCGCGGTCGCCACGAACGCCAGCACTAGCATTATAAGCGTTAGCAAGAACGCCTTATTAGCGAGTTTCATCACATTCCTCCGCCGAAAAGTAGAAAAGATAAACATTTCAAATTGCACGAACACCGCGGACGCGGTGTCGTCGCTCAAGCAGTCAAGCAATTATCACACACGCTGATAAAACTTGTAAATGGCCGGGCCGCAAACTTCAGCGCGATCAAAACGTCAAAGAAACCGTGCTTACTCTTTAGTTTATACAGTTTGCGGCATCCAAAAGTCAACAATCTCGCGCCAGCAAAGGGGTCGGGAGTACCCAGACTAAAAACTTAACCCACAATCGGGTTAAATGCAAGCAATTTCAATGAATTGCACCACGAACGGCTAGGCATATATGCCCCTCATACGGGTATCGTATGCGACACGGTCGATAGCGAGCATGTAGGCGGCTGTTCGCGTGTCAACGTCGTGTTTGGTGGCGTAGTGACAGAGCTCGTTGAAACTCGCCACCATCTTGTCTTCGAGCCGCGTATTTACTTCGGCCTCAGACCAGAAGTAGCCCATTCGGTCCTGTACCCATTCGAAGTATGAAACCGTGACCCCGCCCGCATTTGCCAGGATGTCCGGTATTACAAAAATGCCTTTGTCGTGCAGGATCTTATCGGCCTTCGGGGTCGTTGGACCATTTGCGCCCTCGGCCAGGATCTTGCACCTTATCCGGTCGGCGTTCTCCGAGGTTATTTGGTTCTCAGTGGCGCAGGGAGCCAGCACGTCGCACTCGATCTCGAGCAGAGCTTTGTTATCGACCGGCTCCGCACCCGGGTAGCCCTCGAGCGGTTTGTTGTTCTTCAAATACGCGAGGACCGCGGGACCGTCCAGACCCGATCGATTATAGATCCCGCTGCCGATGTCCGAGATGGCGATCA
>CAZSOE010000123.1:2839-6394 GCA_964608335.1 uncultured Chloracidobacterium sp. | reverse complement strand
CTGCCGGTGAGAAAAGGAAAATACCTTGGCCGTGATCTTTATGGAAGGCTCGGCAGCGGGGACGCTCAGGTAAAGTTGAACAGCGTCAACGGCGGTCTCGTCATCACGCGAAAGAATGACGGGAAACCGTTGAGCCCGGCAACAAATCTGCTGCCACAGAAAGCTAGATCCGATGACGAATGGGACGTTGACACCGGCAAAATGGAGGCCGGTGTCGAAAAGTTGAACAAATCGATCGAAAAAGCGGTAAAGGAGTCTGAAAAAGCAGTCGCAAAAGCCGTGACCGATGCTGAGTCCAAGATGGACAGGTTGGAACCGGAACTTGCGAAGATCACCGCCAACACGATCGCCCGAACGGCCGAGTCGGTGACAAGGGTCGCCCGGGCTGTCGGCGCCCGGCAAGAGACGATCGCACGCATCCTTGACGCGGGTCTCTATTCGGGCATGCCCCGCGTCGAGAAAAGAAGCGACTCGTTTGCCGTGACCGGAGTACCGATGATAACGATCGACGCAAAGGGCTGCGCGGTTCGCGTGCGAGGTTGGGACAAGAATGAGGTGCAGTATCAGGTCACGCGGTTCACGGACCGACGCTCCGCTCCGCCGATCTCAGTAAGTGAAAGTCATACGACATCGGCGGTGACCTTGAAGGTCGAAGACCCGGCGGCCATCCAACAAGGCGGACCTCTAGGCGATAGCACACGCGAGGTCCGCATTGATGTTTATGTCCCGCGAAAAGCGAATCTGAAGATCACTTCGAATGGCGAAATAAGGATAGAAGGAGTTGCTGGCGAGCTCGAGCTTACGGGTGCAGCCGAACCGGTTAACGTACGCGATTCATCCGGGAAGCTTCGACTGACGACCAGCGAAGGCCGCGTACGGCTGATCGGTTTCAAGGGCGAGGTTGACGCCCGCACCGCTTGTGGAGACCAGTATTTCGAAGGCGAGTTCGACCGTATCACCGCCGCGACCGACGAAGGGCGGATCGTGATGACCGTTAGCCCGACCGAGAACTTTGACGTTCATGCGAATATCGGCGCCATCGAGATCGAATCTTTAAAAGTTCCGGCGCAGGTAAACGAAGGCCATTGGCGCTTCGGCAAGGGAGGCGCCCGATACAACTTCACCGTGCCCGACGGTCACTTGATAGTTCGCAGCAACGATTCGCTGAAAGCTACGAATTGACAACGGCTGGAGCGCGTTTTATGCGGTGCGCTCCAGGTATTTTTTTGAAAAAAGCTGACCAACATTGGGTTCTGGTCAGTGAATTCTCGTTTTCTTCGGTCCCCAAACCTGCATCTGCAATTTTAGCTTTATGAGAAGTACAACTGGCCTAATTCTGATCCTGCTCCTCCTCGCTTCATGGGCAGCGGCACAGCCCGCCCCGCCCGCAAATGGAAATGGCAACGGCTCGGCGAAGGCCGATCCGGATACCGCGAAAACAAAGAAGATCGAGATCCCGCCTGAAAAGGCCCGTCCGGTCGCCGTCACGAAGCTGCTCGGCCCGATCGCCATCGACGGCCGGCCCGACGAAGAGGCATGGAAAGCGGCGGCAGTCTTCAAGGACTTCTATCAAACGTATCCCGGCGACAATACCCCACCTTCGAAGCCCACCGAGGTGCTGATGATGTATGACGAGCGGCATCTTTACGTCGCTTTCAAGTGCTGGGATGAGAAGGACAAGGTCAGGGCGACCGTGGCCAAACGCGATAACGTCTTTGGTGAAGACAACGTTCGCATGTGGCTCGACACGTACAACGACCAGCGCCGCGCGTATGTCCTGGGCTTCAATCCCTTCGGGGTCCAGCAGGATGGCATTTTCACCGAAGGACAGGGAGCGGATTTCTCCGTTGACATCGTAATGGAGTCGAAGGGCGTCATCGAAGACTGGGGTTGGTCGGTCGAGGTGAAGATCCCGTTCAAATCGCTGCGCTATGCGGCCGGCAAGGGCAGGCTGTGGGGCTTCAACGCCGCGCGTAACATCGATCGTTTCAATGACGAATTCGATTCCTGGCTGCCCGACGATCGCAACGTCTCCGGATTCCTCATCAAGCACGGAAAGATCACTGGCCTCGAAGATATCAAGTACGAACGAACGCTCGAGATCGTCCCGAGTGTTACGTTATCGCAGACCGGCAGGCGAGTTTCGGCTCTGGAAGTAGCTGGCGGAAGATTCGTCAATCAGCCTATCAAACAGGACGTCGGCGTAACCCTGAAATATACGATCTCGCCTAACGTCACCCTCGATGCTGCCGTAAATCCTGATTTCGCCGAGATCGAAGCCGACGCTCCGGTGATCACGGCCAATCAGCGCTTTCCGATCTTTTTTCAGGAGAAACGGCCCTTCTTTCTCGAAGGTGCCGATGTCTTTCAGACGCCGCTTGCGATCTACCACTCGCGATCGATCGTCGATCCGGATTTCGCCCTGAAGCTGACCGGGAAGACGGGCAGGAATTCGTTCGGCTTTATGGTCGCCTCCGACAAGGCACCCGGCAATTATTCCGAGGATGAGCGCACTCGAAACGCACAGTGCCTCGAGCGGGGAACGCCGCGACCGGGATCGGATTGCAGCATAAACGAGTTTCTCGACAAGAATGCCCTCTTTGGCGTTCTTAGGATCAAACGCGATCTCGGTAAAGAGAACAATGTCGGATTCTTTACGACCTACCGGGCATTTCCGGAACAAAAGAATCTGCTTGCGAGCGTCGATGCGCGGGTCAAATTCACGCCCAAGCTGACGTCGGTCTTTCAGGCGGTGGGGACGATGTCGCGCCGGTGTTTTCTCGATCAAGCATTCGATCCGGCGGCCGATCCCGCGCAGGCAGCCGCCAACCGGCAGATCTGCGGCAGCGGCCGGTATGTCGATCCGCTCAATCCGAACGCGACCACCGGCACCTATCTCGACTACCGGACCGGCAATGGCTTCGGCTACTACGCGAACGTCGAATACTCCGAGGATACAAAGGGCTGGTTTGCCGAGATCGGTGGTCGCACAAAGGATTTTCGTGCGGATGTCGGGTTCACCCGGCGGACCGATACGAACTTCGCGTTCTTTTACAATCGACGGAGCACAAAGTCGAGACCCAAGGCCAATATCATTCGTGCGAACTTCGGCCAGTTCACGGGCATTGATTATGACTGGTCCGGACGCATCCAAGGTTGGCGTGGGGGCGGAAACATGAATGTTTCGCTGCAGCGAAGCTTCTTCGGCTTCGTCGAGGGCTGGGCGGGGTACGAAAAGATCTATCAGGAGGAATTCGCGGGCTCTCGTCCCGGACGTTTCTTTGGCGACCCGACCCGATCGACGTGGAAGCAGGGATTCTTCACCGAGTTCGGCCAGAATCTCAATAAGCAGATCCGCTACTCGTTCCGGACAGGTTACACGAACAACGCGTTCGATTACTTTGGTTCGCGAAACGGACTCCAGGATCCCGGGCCCGGCAGTTCGCTCTCGGCGGGCGGTTACGTCGAGTTCAAACCCATCGATCCGTTACGAATGTCGATCGACTATCAGAAGGCCCGTCTAAACCGGAACGATACTCAACGACGGGCGTTCGA
>CAZSOE010000123.1:2400-2829 GCA_964608335.1 uncultured Chloracidobacterium sp. | reverse complement strand
CGGACATCCTTACTTTCCGGTCAACTTATCAATTCACCCGGTTTGTCTTCACGCGATTTCGGCTGGACTATGACGGACGCGACAACTACGGCGGACAGCTCCTGTTCGGCTGGAACCCGAGCCCCGGCAAGGCATTCTACGTCGGCTACGAGGACAACCTGAACTACAGCGGTGTGAACCCGTTCACCGGCGTTCCCGAACCCGGATTTGCCCGAAATTCGCGTAAGTTCTTTATTCGAATGTCGTATCTCTTCCGTAAGAGCTTTTAGTTTTCATCCTCCTGATGATTCGGGCAGTGGGGCCTCCCTCGCTGCCTTTTTTTGTTTTAAACAAGCATTTAAAGCATTAGGTCGATTTGGGGCTCTTAAATTCTACAAAAAAAGTTCTTGTAACTTATGAAAGACTTGTGTATAAAGATAACTAGTCATT
>CAZSOE010000123.1:0-2390 GCA_964608335.1 uncultured Chloracidobacterium sp. | reverse complement strand
CCCTTGCTGCCTTTTTTTTGTTTTAAACAAGCATTTAAAGCGCTAGGTCGTCCTTTGTCCTTAAACTGCCTTAAAAAAAAGTTCTTGTAACTTATGAAAGACTTGTGTATAAAGATAACTAGTCATTGCTTTTCCTTCCCACCCTGTTCTTTCATTAAGGAGTTTAAGATGAATCGAAGCCTAAATATTCGCTTATTATCGGCGTGTCTGGTTTTATGCATTGTCGGCCTCTCGCTGCCCGATCTCAGCGGTCAGGAACCGCTCGTAGCTCTGCAGCGCGGCTATCGGACCGGCTACTCTGACGGCTATATGGCCGGGTACCGTGACGCCATCGATACGGCCACAAAAGACCACACCAGGCACTCGGAGTTCGCTAGGGCCGACCGGGCATATCGATCGGATTACGGGCCGGTCGAAGACTACCGCAGCGGGTACCAGCAGGGTTTCGAATCGGGCTACGAAACCGGCTTTGAACGAAAACCGTTCGAGTCGACCGTTCCGGCTACCCTGACCCGCCGGGGCACGACACCCGCGACCACCGCCACGAATTCCGTCGGAACGACTTCGGAGAGCGTTCGCGTCGAGCCCGCCTCATACAGCGCGACCGGGACCGCGACGATCGTCATTCCCTGCGATAGCGAACTCATACTCGAACTTCAGAGTGATCTGAGCACCAAGGCCAGTGTCGAGGGCGAACGGTTCGTAGCGAAGGTGGTTGCGCCGGCCGAATTGGTGGGAGCCACGGTCGAAGGCCGCGTATCGAAGGTCCGAGCTCCCGGCCGCCTCAAGCGTCGCAGTGAGTTGCTCCTCTCGTTCGATCGGATCGTCCTCAATGACCATCGCTGGAGCAATTTTAGTGCCCTGCTTACAGAGGTTATGCCGGTCAAGGGCGACAACATCAAACGCGTCGATGTTGAGGGCACGGCGATCGGCCAGAGCTCGACAAAAGGCGACCTGATCAAGGTCGGATCGACGACCGGCGGCGGCGCGTTGATCGGCGGTATCGTCGGCGGCCCGATCGGCGTCGCGGTCGGTGCGGGCGTCGGAGCGGCCTTTGGCGTCGGGGCCGTCGTCGTGGAACGCGGCAAACACATCAGCCTTACCCGCAATCAGCAGCTTCGAGTAAAGACCGCATACGAAACTCAAATTCGGTGAGTCAGACCCCCCTTTGACCACCCTGTGGCCGGAGTGCAAAGCTCCGGCCTTTTTTCTGCCTCGACGACGATCGCGGCCAACTTGTGCCGTTGTCCAACGTCTTATAAAATAAAAGGTTGGCGATATAACGAACTTATAAGAGAGCGATAATAAGATGAGCACAGATTCAGGATCGACCGCGGCGAGCGCCGGATTGCGTGGTGTCGTTGCCGCCCAGAGCTCGATCGGCGACGTCAATGGCGAGAAAGGCATTCTCATTTACCAGGGCTACGATATTCACGACCTGGCCGAGCACGCGACCTTCGAAGAGGTCGTGTTTTTGCTTTGGAACGGGCGTCTTCCAAACCAGACCGAGCTCGAGGAACTGAGCTCCGCCATACGCGAGAATTACGACGCTCCGGCCGAGATACTTGCCGCGATGAAGTACATGCCAAAGGACGCCGATCCGATGGATGTACTTCGCACGTGCGTTTCCGCACTGGATTTTTACGACAAAGACGGCCGTGGGACCGACCGCGAGACCGCGCTTCGGTCCTCGATAAAGCTCACCGGTCAGATCGGAACGATCGTCGCGGCGTGGGACCGGATCCGTAACGGCAAGGAGCCGGTACGGCCCGATAAGAGCTTGTCGATCGCCGACAATTTCTTCTACATGCTCCGCGGCGAGCGGGCCGACGCCGACGAGGCGCGGATGATGGACGTTTGCCTGATCCTCCATGCCGATCACGAATTGAACGCCTCTACGTTCACGACACGCGTCGTCGCCGGAACGCTTGCCGACGTTTACGGGTGTGTCACGGCGGGCATCGCGGCTTTGGCCGGCCCGCTGCACGGTGGAGCGAACACCGCGGTTATGAAGATGCTCATCGAGATCGGCGATCTCGATAAGGTCGATGCGTTCATCGACAAGGCGCTCGAAGATAAACGCAAGATCATGGGCATCGGTCACGCGGTGTATAAGACCGAAGATCCGCGCGCCACGTGGCTTCGCAAATACTCCGAGCACATGGCCGAGAAAAAAGGCGAATCAAAGTGGTTCGAGATGTCGCGACGCATCGAACAACTCATGCACGAGAAGAAAGGCATGTTCCCCAACGTCGATTTCTATTCGGCCTCGACGTATTACCTTATGGGCATCCCGCTCGACCTCTACACGCCGATCTTTGCCGTCTCGCGCATCTCCGGCTGGACCGGCCACATCCTCGAACAATACGGCCACAACAAACTCATCCGCC
>CAZSOE010000122.1:0-6435 GCA_964608335.1 uncultured Chloracidobacterium sp. | reverse complement strand
TTGCCCTCGGGCTGGCACGGATGGATCTCCTCGGCGTCGGTCTCGGCGTCGATCAGCTTGACGACGAGCGTGTACGAACCCAGGTCGTCACCAAAGATCCGGCGAAGGTGATGCCACGGGTTCTCGCGAACGGACCAGTAGAAATATAGCCGTGTCGGCGACTGCATCGCCAGATGTGCGCGGTTCTCTCTTTCAAGCTCGGGTAATTGCACATCCGCGAGCTTTTTGAAGACTTCGGAACCGGGAGCGGTAGCGACCGGATTCTTCGCTGGCTCGGTGGTCGACGGCTGCTCTTCCGGGGGTTCCGGCCTGGGCAACGGTAGCGGTTCGGGAGTGGGGAATCCGGTCGCTATCGCTCCCGGTCCTGACGCAGCGCCCGTCCCGGCCTTTTTTGTTTTTCGCGGCGATGCGGTCTTCTTTACCGACTTCTTTGGCGCCGGCTTTTTTGGTTTGGTCTCGCCCTCGAGCGCAAGATCGGCAAATGGGTCCACGCCCTTTGAGATCGCCGGCTTGCCTGCTGTGGCCGCGGTGCCCTTACTTCGTGCGGGCTTCTGCAGCGAGCCCTTCCCCTTAACCGTTTTTTCGGGCTCGGGCGTCGTCGAGGTAGCGATCGCCTTCGCGGTCGCGGCGGTGTCGGCGGGGCGTTTCTTCAGCGGCGCCTCCTCAACGGTCGCTGCAAAAGGCTCCACCCTGACCGCCGTTTTAGCAGCCTTTTTCGTTGTCTTCTTAGCTTTAGTGACCTTCGTCGCCATTACCTTAAACAATTAGTATGCGGTATTTGACGAAGGGAGACAAACGACGGCGATACAGGACGCGGGCTTTCGGCAACCCAAGCTTGGGTATTTTATTTACTGTAGGTTTTCAGCTTAATGTTGATCTTGCCGTACTCGGAATCGACTTCGGCTTTGACGGGGATGTGGCGGTCGTCGTCGGTCATAAAGATGACCATTTTACCCTTTTGTTCGATCAGGCGGCCGTCGCCGAACATCAGCGGTTCGACGACGAGGCAGGCGGTCTTCTTGCCGAGCGCCGTGTCGAGCACTCGTCGGCCGGTGACGTTGACCGGGACACTGTAAACCAGGCCCGAATCGCTGACGGCGACGTCGAATTTGTCGCCCGGCGCCAGCGGCTGGAGCCGCAGCCAGTAGATGGCCGAGATCATGTCGTGCATCACGGCGCCGATCTCGGACGCGATGCGGCGCGGCGGGCGGTTGCGGTCCTTGGGGTCGGTCTCGACAAACGTGACGCGGCGGCCGGTGTCATCGAAAAGCGCCTCGCTGTCGCGGACGCGCGATTTCTGTACGTCGTGCGTGGTGGTGCGGACGATGCGGAACGTCGGGTCGACGGTCGATTCGTATTGCTGGAGAAAGCTGTAGCGAAAGAGCTTGAGCAGCGTGCCCTTTGATACGGCCTCGCTCTTGATGACGAGATTGCCGTTGCCGTCGGGCGCGGTCTCAAAATTGAACTCGCCGACCGAGACGCTGATCTTCAGCCGGCTGACCTTGCCGTCATAAGTGATCTTCTCGCCGGCGAACTTCTGCCACAGCGGCAGCGGGGAACCGCCGTTGCCCGCCGGCTGTGCCGCTATCGACGCACCCAAAGCGCACGTCAAACCAACGGCAACGGCGACGAGCAGGATCCTTTTTCTCAGCGACCTCATAACAGGAAAGCCTTGGCGGCCAGAGCACCGAGGGCGAGGGCCGCACCGGCGGCAGCCCGATACTCGCGATACTGCAAGTATAACCCAAAATCGAACGCCGCGCCTCCGGGTTGCCATCGTGTAGGACGCGGCAGCAGGGCGGGCACATTTGCGGCGTAAACCTCGTATTCCTCGCCAAATATCCGCCGCATATCTTCAGATTCGACGCGCATAACCGGCAAATAGATGCCGATGAAGAGGGCTAAAAAAAGAAGCGTTAACCACCAAACGCCGGCCGCAACCGTAAACCCCAGCCCAAGGATCAGGCTGCCGAGATAAAGCGGATTGCGCGTGCGGGCATACGGCCCGGTGACCGCAAGCTCGCTCGCCTTTCTAATATGCCCCGACGCCCACGCACGGATGAGCAGGCCAAGGAGTGCGATCCCGCCGCCGACTGCGAGCGTTAACGTCGTCGGTCTCGCAAAAATGAGAAAAACCGCCGCGAAGATGAACCCAAGCGGAACACGAATGCGTTGGAGAAGGCGATCGATCGTCATCAATACTTATAAAAAGGAGCTATCAGCCGGATTCAGATCTTGCGACCTTGGTTCCTTCCAGCCTCTTAACAACCGCGTCGAATACTGCGTCCACATCCGAATCCATACAGATCCAATTTGAGCAGGTGCGGCGGTGGCAGTAGATGCGACAGGCGATGTCGCTGCGTTCGACGACGAGGTCGGCGGGATTTGTGCTGCCGTTGCGCCACCATTCGGTGGGGCCGAAGAGGCCGACGACCGGAGCACCGGCGGCGACAGCGATGTGCGTCGGGCCCGTGTCGCCGCCGACAAAAACGCGTGCTCGTTTTGCCAGCTCGTAGAGGCCTTTGAGCGACGGCTTTGCAAAGATCGTTCGGCCGCTGTGCGTGGCCGCACGCACTCGCTCGGCAAGCTCGTCCTCGCCCGGGCCGGTCAGGACGATCGACGCGAGCCGCATTTCATTCCAAAGACGGTCGGCGAGCGCGCCAAACTTCTCGGCGTGCCAGAGCTTGGTAACCCAGCCGCCGCCGGGATTCAATATCGCAAATTCATGGACGGCCGAGGCGGCGATCTCGTCGGCTTCCTGACTGTGCTCATCGCCCGTGTAGATCGGGAATTCAAAGTCGGCGTCGGGCACATCTATGTTTAATGCACCGGCGGCGAGTGCGAGGTTCTTGCGGACGACGTGGACACGCTCGTTCATACTCGCGTCTCTGCCCGCGTTGACGCTGTCGGTCAGCAGCACGCGGGAGCCGGGTTCGCGCAGGTCCTCGCGAGAAAATCCCCAGCGGCGCGGCGCGCCTGAGAGCTTTGCCACGAGCGCCGACTTCCAGAGGCCCTGAAGATCGATCGCGACATCGAACTCGAACGAGCGTAAGCCCCGGATCTGCGCGCGTGCGCCGGCGATCATCTCGTCAACGCCCCGGCCAAAGTCGCGAAGGGCGCGCGTATCGACCTCGATCAGGTTATCGATCAATTCGTTGCCGCGGAGTATCTCGGCCACGCGTTCCTCGACCACCCAGGAGATCTCGGCGTCAGGCAATGCGCTACGCACTGCCTTGAGAGCAGGCAGCGTGTGCACGATATCGCCGATCGACCCGAGTTTTACAAACAATATCCGCATTGCCGATGTCAACATTCTATCGGAATCATCGGAAAAACAACTGTCCGGCCCGTCGCGAGGGGCAAAAAGAAACGGCAGCGGGTGTTGACCGCTGCCGTGAGTCGGAGGAAGGATCGAACCCGCTTATGGTGCGCCGCAGAGGACCGCGATGACCCTTCCGGTGCCGATATGGCCGGGGTTCGAGCTATAGCCCGGGTCGGTCGAGACGATGACGATCCGCTTGACGTCGCCCGAAAGGACGTTGCCCGATTTGGTCACCTGACTCGAAACGATCAAGGCCATGTTCGCCGGAACGCCCGCAGGCGGAGGAGTGCTGTTGCCCGGCCGGCTTGTCCAGGTTCCGCCGCAGGCCGGCGGCCCGAGACCGTTCTCGAACCCCTTGAACGAGTTGGTGCCCGGCCCGAGGCCGATCGACATCGGATTGTTCTGCAGCCATTGCGAGCCCCAGAAATAGACCGATGCCCCGCCCAGGTTGCTGACGAGATCGCCTATCACGAACGAACCTCCGCCCGGCCATTCGTACGGCGTGCACGCGTCGCCGACACCGTCGCCATCCGTATCGCGCTGGTCGCGATTGGGAACTTTAACGCAGTTGTCGCAGGCATCGCCTATTCCGTCGCCGTCGGAATCGGTCTGGTCGCGATTGGGCGTCATCACGCAGTTGTCGCAAGCATCGCCAACACCATCTCCGTCCGCGTCGCGCTGGTCGCGGTTGGGCGTCTTCACACAGTTATCGCAGGCATCACCGAGACCGTCGCCGTCGGAATCGGTCTGATCGCGGTTGGGCGTCATCACGCAGTTGTCGCAGGCGTCGCCGACCCCGTCGCGGTCAGAGTCGGTCTGGTCGGCATTCGCCACGAACGGACAGTTATCGACATCATCGGGGACACCGTCGCCGTCGCCGTCGGGTCGCTGGGCTTCGCTAATGGTGAATACCTCGAGGCCGAGGTAAAGCAGCTCGTTCGTGCTCCCGCCCCAGGAGATCCCGATATTCAGGATGTTGTTTGAGAAATATGCCGTTCCATAACCCCAGTTGAGGGCGTAGCCATTTTCCAGGTTGCTGTATTGCATCAGGTCATGTCCGCCCCCGAATGTCGGCCCGTGGGAACCCAAGTTGTATGTCTGATACTGACCGCACCAGCCGCAGCTTGGATCGCCGTTCAGTTTCTGGCGCTGAACGAAATTCGAAGTCAGATTGAAAAGGAACGCCGTCCGGTCGGCATCGGGAAAGGTAAAACGATAGCCGGCCGAGGAGCTCCAGCTTTGCGGGTTGTAGCCGCCGATAAGGTATTCATTGCCCCTGAACGAGACCCGCATGACGCTGATCGTGCGGCCCTGACCGTCGGCAGCGGCGTGAAACTGAGTCGATGTCTTTCCGTCGCCGTAGGTCTTGCTGAAAATATTGGTCAGCGCGATGTCGCCCTCGTTCAGGTAGCCGGCGATCATATCGGCCTGGGCCTGGTCGATCAGGTTAGATCCGCCGACGATCTGGGCCGAGTTTGCCGGAAGCGGCGACTCGGCCGGGCTGAGGACAGGCGCCAGGCACAACACACAGCCCAACGAGAGCAGCGACAGGATGTTCTTAACGCTTCTCATGGCTCGGTAACTCCTCCTTTTTCTGACGGTCAAGATTGCAGGGAACGTCACGGCCTCCCGGTGGACCTTAGTACCCCGAAGATGAGAGAAACTCTGCTGGAGATCGAGTTCGACAGGTTTTCCGTCCATTTAGCGCGAGACCCGGCGAGATAAATATGATCCGGATCATCTTTGTGGAAAAGATCCGAGATCGTCTGGAGTATCTTGTCGCGGGGCCGCGGGCTCTTGGCGAGATTTACGCGGCCCAGGTGGTAAGCCAGGTGGCGAAGGCGAGCCAGGCGTCGGTCTCGCTGAGAAAGATGCGGACGGGGTACGAGGCGATCAGGAGCGCGGCACCGGCGGCGAAGGCGCGGTTGAGCTTGCCCATCTGCCAGCGGTCGAAGATCAGAAGCCCGATGACGATGACCGCCGGGACGCCAAAAAAGACGAGTGGGCCGCCCGAGACGAACGGCTCGAATGGAAAGCGGCCTACGGCGGGCGGAAGCATTCCGATGATCGTGAGCAGGATAAGGCGTTTGTGGTCGGCCGGGCGTTTTCGATAGATGAACGCCGCGCCAAAAAGGATCGCGAAAACGACCATGTCAAACAGAGGGACCGCGAGGAACCTAAGCGGTTCGATATCGGGCGGTGTCGCCGGCGAAGGATACTTGGCACCGGCGACGGCCGTAAAAAACCCGACGATGACGATCGATATCGCGAGCGCCAGGCCGAAGAACCCGAGCCGCATATGCACGCGATGGTTCTTCGAGCGGATCAACCAGACCTGGCCGATAAAGAATCCGACCCACAGCGTCATCAGCGCACCGTGAGCATGCACGAGCATCGAGGGCAGCGGCGGGTTGCCGAAAGCGAACTTCAAATAATACGTGCGAGCAAACCCGATCAGCACCGCGACCGGGATGAAGAGCAGGCTCGACAGGGTGAAAGCGTAATAGGCGGCGCGGATGATCCCGGCGTTCCGGTTGAACGCGGCGAGCACCACCTCGCCCGGTTCCCGCAGGATATCCGGGAAACCGAAGGCGCTCGCCAGCACCACATAGGCCACGGCGGCGAGCACCGCATGCAGCACCATGAGGATGAGCACGCCACGGGCGGCGTTGACTGCCTGATCCGGGAACTCCGGGGCGGACGGTGCGGCAATCATCAGAGCTTTTCCCTCTCTCGGGTCAGGAATCGGGCGGACAGGGTGCGGCAGCCGAGGCGCCTGGAGCCGCGGATCTGGCAGGGTGCGGCAGACCGCTACGGGGGGTGAGGATCCAGCAGCAGACCGAGGCGTTCGGCGACGTGGCGAATCGCCCGCTCGTAGGCCGCGGCCGGATCGCCAATGGCGGGAGCAAGGTGGCCGGTCAGCTCCAGGCTGATCAGTCCATGGCAGGTTGCCCAATCCTCGATCAGCTGGGCGTAGACGGTGTTGACCGACTTCACCGTGGCCTCCACGAGGTTCACCGCGCCGCCGGCGCCGCTCTCCGCGTAGTTGCAGGGCTTCCAGGGGTCCTGCCCGGGCAGCGGGATCGTGATGCAGGCCGGTCCGGCGTAGGTCT
>CAZSOE010000121.1:0-6455 GCA_964608335.1 uncultured Chloracidobacterium sp. | reverse complement strand
GTACGACAAGCTTTATCAGATCACGCGCACCAATTGCCCGTGATGTCGATTGCGAATTGCGGATTTCGGATTGCGGATTTGTAGTGATGCCGATAAAGATCAAGTGAGATTAAGTTATGAAAGAGGCGTTAGCTATTTTGATCATTTTTAGCTTCCTGATGGCCTCGGCCTGCAGCCGCGCGCAGGTGCCGACGGCCGAGGTCAATGTCGTTCAGGTCAAGGAGATAACGCTCGATGCGAACGCGAGTATCTGGACCGACGTGCCGCTGCACGTTTCGAAGATGCTGCTTCAGGACCTGGTCGACCCGCGGCTCATGGAACCTTCGACAAGCGAGGTCTCGGTCAAGGCGATCACCGACGGCAAAGATATCGCATTTCGCATCGAGTGGGCCGACGCAACGCAGAATGATATTCCCGGCCCCAAGCATATGATCGACGGCTGCGCCGTCCAGCTTCCGGCGAAAACGGACGCGAACGTGCCCGCTCCGCAAATGGGCGAGACGGGCAAAACGGTCGAGATATCGTTCTGGCGTGCCGATTGGCAGGCGATCGTCGAGGGCCGTCCCGATGCGATAGCTGCGATCTACCCGAACGCGACGGTCGACCATTATCCGTCCGAGGCGAAACCGTTCGAGAAAGATCCGGCGGCGCAGGCCGAAGCTGCCAACCGTTACGCGCCGGCCCGCGCCCTCGGCAATCGCCGCTCCGGCCCGCGAGAGCAGCCGGTCGAAGACCTGATCGCCGAAGGTCCGGGCACGCTTTCTCCCGCGGCGAACGCGGTCTCGCGCGGCAAGGGCGCACGCACCGCAAAGGGCTGGGCCGTTGTGATCGTGCGTCCGTCGCCGGCCGGCTTTTCGGCCACTTCGCCGTCACAGGCCGCATTCGCTGTCTGGGAAGGCTCGCACTCCGAGACCGGTGCGCGCAAGATGCGAACGGGCTGGGTCCCATTATTGCTAAAGTGAACGAAACTGGTACGCACTGCTATGGCAACCATCAGCGATCTGATGAAAGTGCACAAGGTCATCGATGACCTGTTCTATGAGCACCAGCGCGCTCTGTTGCATCTTGATTTCGCCAGCGCCGCGAGCTGTCTTGTCGCCTATCGGTCGATATTGGTGAACCACATGCGTGACGAGGAGGACTTTCTGCTGCCCGTCTATGCCGAGCGAGCGACATATCCGGCGGCGGGAGCGCCAAAACTGTTCCTTGATGAACACGCGAAGATGCTCTCCCACCTCAAACTCTTTGAGCGCACGACCGCCGATCTTGGTTCTGAGGCCGAGGTCGAACGTCCACTTCTTGACCTCCTGGCTCGCGAGGCCTTCTACCTGCGGTTATGCAGCCATCACGACCGGCGAGAGGCAAAGTATCTTTACCCAATACTTGACTCGATCCTTCCGGCAGCCGAACGTAGCGCGATCCTGGATCGAGTCAGACTCAGAGGGGCCGAACATTAACGGATCATTATGAGCAAGACATCCATCGACAAAAACAACCTCCTGGCCGAGGCTGCGGAATGGCGGCTGATCAGCCTTCTGTTCGAGTGTCCCAAGGACGATTGGTTTGAAGAGGTCTCGCGGCTGGGCAGCGAGGTTGGCGATACCGATCTTCGCCGGGCTGCTGAGATGGCCCAAAATGAGGCGAGCGAGGGGATATTCCACTCCACCTTCGGGCCGGGCGGCCCGGCGCCGGGTCGCGAGGTCAGCTATCGCGGCTGGGTGCAGCCGGGCTATCTGCTTGCCGAGATCTCCGATTTCTATCACGCCTTTGCATACCAGCCCGCCAATGGCGAAGTGCCTGACCACGTTTCGGTCGAAGCGGGTTTTATCGCGTATTTAAAACTCAAGCAGGCTTACTCGGTCGAATGCGGTGACCATGAACACGCGGCAATAACCGCAGATGCCGCGCGGGAATTCATCGCCGACCACATTTCAAAGTACGCCGAGAAGCTTAGTCGTCACCTTGCGGGCTCAGGCTTCGAGTATCTCGAACACGCAAGCAAGGCGTTATTCACACGCGTCGGACCTGACCCTGAAAGGGAGGCGAGCAGAAAGATCGAGCTGCCAGTACTGGAAGTTCAGGACGATCCGCTTTTCGAGTGCGGCACGGCGATCTAAACCTGGGCCAGGTATCCGATGATGATCGCGGCGACGAGCAGCGTGCCGTAGATCACCTCCCAAATGCCGATCTGCATCGCCTTCATCCTTTTCCTGCGCGTTGACAGACCGACCAAAGATCTGACCATCAACAAAACGAAGACAGCGACCGGCACCCACGGAGCCAGTTTCATGACGGCGAGCGTTATCACGAACGCAAGTGCCAACAGGTGCGCTAACTGAGGAGCGGCCGCACTGAACGATTTGCCCTTTTCCAGCGCTAGCCGCGAACGAACATAGAGAATCGACGGAATGAAGCGGGCGGCGAGTATCGCCCACAGAGCCGCGGCCGACGCCCATTCCCACCCGGCCGCCAGCGCCATCGCGGCGGCCGTGGCGGGCATTGCGGCAGCGCCTGCAAGCTCAGCCCGCAGTTGCCGGCCTCGGCCCGTAGTTTCGACGAAAAGTTGATAGATCGCGAGCGGAGCCGCGAGCCATAGCGGTGTAAGGATCGCCGCACCGCCGGTTACGACCGTTCCCGCGAGCCCCGCGATCGCAACAGCCGAAAAAGCAGTAAGTACGCGTGAGGCCGCTATTACCAACTCACGGTCGCTACGCTTTCGCTGTGCGACGATGACCTGCAGCGGTCTGCGGGCCAGAAATGCGCCGATCGCCATGATCGCGATCCACGGCGCGGCGGGCGAAAAGGCGATCGCCAATCCCGCGACCAGCGGCTCAAACAGAAAGCCCCACGAACCGTGCTCGGTCGGCAGGGCGATCTGTCGCAGCCGGACCCTTCTTACCGGCGCGTCTGTCCCGAGGCTGGCGGCCATTCCGTCCATCGTATCATTCGATCAGAAGCGGAAAGGTCTTCTGCTCGAGCTCGATGGCCCGGGGGAAGAGCAAGTTGTTCTCAAGATGAATATGCCGGTGAAGGTCCTTCTCAAGCGCGTCAAGGCGGTGGAACAGCGCCGTAAAGCTCGGGCACGCACCATTAGGCAGCATGTAATTGTTCGTTACGAGACGCATTTGCCGCAGCAGTTCACCGGCGTCTTCGTGCTCGATCCGCATCATCCTGATCGGATTCTGCACTGTCCCAAATGATGGTGTCTCTGCTGAAATGACGCCGGTCGCATTAGCCTCCAACTGCTTGATGTACGGAAAGAGCACCAGCTCCTCCTTAGCCATATGCGGTGTCAACTCACCGCAGAGCCGCGAGAACAGGACCTTCAGTTCGAGCAGGAATGTGTGATGCTCGCCGTGGCGCGTCGCGACCTTTTCCATCAGCGGCCTGAGCTGCGCGATCTCGTCGCGGGTGTATCCATGATGCTGGTCCAGGATGTGCGCGATCAGACCCGTCAGGCTCCCGGTTGTAAGCGTCTCCGCCTCGACGTTCTCGGCCGTAACATCGTCGAGGCGCTCCATCACGACTGCCGGATCGGTGCCCGCATTGCGGCATGCTTCGTCGAACATCGTATTGCCGCGGCAGCAATAGTCGATCTTGAACTCCTCAAAAACGCGCGTCGTCACCGGCATTTCCAGCGCGATCTCGCGAACTGTCATTGAATGAAGATCATGCATAAAATTCCTCCATTGGGAGCGCATCGTACGATACGATTGTCGCCCGATGCCTTCCGGGGCCGATATGATCTCGCTCAGTTTTCGCTCGTTTTTAGCAGGCTGCGCCCGTGGCAGGATGTGGGTAGTGGTCGTCCGTATCTTCGCCTTGGCGGGGTTTTAGGCACGCAAAATCTTTTTCGATCAGTATGCGCAACTCGGACCCGTCGTTTAGTCGTTGTTCGGCTTCGATGCCGACCTCGTCGCCATTCGCCCAGCCGTCGGCCGCCAATGTGGGGACAGCGACGGTAACGCGCGCGCGATCGAATCGTGCGGTTGTCCGTGCGTCAGAAGTCTTTTCGAGACAATAGGTTAGCGTTTCACCCGGCCGGAAATCGATTGACTCCTCGAATCGGCCCGAGGCCGCAAATTTTTCGACCTCGGGACGAGTCAGCCGCAGGCGCAATGAGTTTCGGTTGATCCTAAGCTTCACGGTTCAAGTGTAGGTAACGCGGCGCAGGCGAAACTATGATCTCGCTCACCTAATAAGTCTTTCAAGCGCCTCGGTCGAATCGATGTGGATCTTTCCTCGAACGATGCGGACCACGCCGCGATCCGCCAGTTTGCGGATCGAGCGGATCGTCGTCTCGATCGTCAGCCCGGCCATCTCGGCGATATCCTGCCGGCGATGCGCGATCTTTTTTGCCTGCCCATCGGCGATCTCGCCTGCAAGCCGGACCAGCACGCTTGCCACACGCTGCTCCGCGGACGCAGTTGCAAGGATGCGCACGGTTTCGGTACGGTCTCGGAGCAGTCCGCACATCCGCTCCATTATCATTGCCGAAAATTCGGGTGACGCACGCATCATCGAAAGAAACTCGTTGCGCGGCACGAGCAGCAGTGAGCTTTCCGTCATCGCAACCGCAGTCGCTGGGAACTGCTTGCCGTCTAGGGCCGGCGGAATGGCAAAGATCTCGCCCGGGCCGAACGTGCCGATGATCACCTCTTTTCCGGGCTCGGGATATCGCACCATTTTGATCTGTCCGGACACGACCACCGGCAGGAACTCGGCCCGTTCGCCCTCGGCAAAAACCTGTTCCTCGGGGCCGAACTTACGCCTGTGGCCTCGCTCGTTGATGATATCGGCCGACTGTTGGTCGAGGTTTTCCAGTACCGGTTTCATTGCTCCCTTGCGGCAACTTTATCACGCAAGCAAGTGCCCTAACAATGCGCCCGATTGTGCGCATGATCATAAAGTCGGCGTCGCGATGAGCGGACAATATGTTTGTGGAGGCACGGCTCAGACATATCGCGATCGCGGCGATCATCGCCGTGGCTGCGCTCGGTGTGTTCGGTCAAACGACACCGCAGGGCCAGGAGGATCTCAAGCGACGCATTGACGAGATCGAGTCGAAGCTGCGGGCTCTGACCGATGAGCTGAAAACCTTGCGAGAACAGGCCTCCACCGGTGCGACGTATCGCCTTACCTCAACACCTGCGGCAGCGATCGAGAAAAAAGCCGAGCCTGTCCCGCAACCCGCCGTTCAGAAAAAAGAGATCGGCATTGACCTCGGGTCTGTGCGCCTCACGCCCTACGGAACCATCTTCTTCAATGCTTTCACTAACACCGGAGCGGTCAATAACCTTGACGTGCCGCTCTTTGCGGCTGCATCGGGCCACAGCGGAAGCTCGGCCAGCCTCCGGCAAACGCGTCTCGGGCTGCGGCTCGAGGGGGCGCGTGCCGGCCGGGCGAGACTTGGCGCCGTCGTCGAGGCCGATTTCTTCGGCGGATTCCCGGGCGTGGGCGTAGGCGAGAATTTCGGTGTCGTCCGGCTCCGGCTGGCCAACGTGAAACTCGATTGGGAGCGGACATCGCTGGTGGCCGGTCAGGACTGGATGCCTTTCGCGCCGCTCAACCCGACGTCGCTCGCCGCCGCGGCGATACCGCAGATGGCCGCTGCCGGCAACAACTGGGCCCGAATTCCGCAGCTCCGCGTCGATCGCAAGCTCGGGCGCAACGTCACGTGGCAGGGAGCCATCCTAGCTCCGCAAACCGGCGATTCAGCGGCCACGGCCGGCTTCTTCCTGCAGCCAAACGCCGGTGCGGCCTCGCACTCGCCGTTCGTCCAGAGCCGGATCTCATTCGCGGAGACCAATTTTCTTGGCACAAAACGCGCCGGCTCAGTCGCCGCGTCCGTGCATTACGGCCGAGCGTCCGCATTCGTCGGCACGTCGAGCCTCCGCCGCGAAGTAGATTCGTGGGGCGTCGCCGCGGACTGGAACCTTCCGTTCTCTAAGATCGTCGCACTCACCGGCGAGGCGTTCATCGGCCAGGCCCTCGGTGGGTTCCAGTCAGGTGTGTTTCAAACGATCAATACGGATTTTGCCCGAGCGCAGGGCGTTGCTTCCACCGCCGACGGAATTCGCGCCGTCCGCACCCGCGGCGGATGGATGCAGTTCGCAGTTACGCCGCAAGGACCAACCGGCAAGCTCGGCCTCTACGGCACCGTCGGCATCGACGACCCCGACGATCACTTTCTGACCAGCGTCGCTGCCCGCGACTGGCGGCTCCGAAACCTCGCATTCGCGGGTGAGGTGATCTACAAATTCACCCCGCAGCTCCAGTTCGGCATCGAGTTTCGTCAGTTCGAAACTCTCTACCGCATCACCCGCGCCCGCACCGCCCGCCACCTAAACCTCGCGCTCGCGTACAGCTTCTAGCCCATCGCGCTTGCGGGGCCGGGTGTTCACCGGCATTTTACACTACTCGGATATGTAGCGGCCGCTCCTTTTTGATCGAGG
>CAZSOE010000120.1:2137-6459 GCA_964608335.1 uncultured Chloracidobacterium sp. | reverse complement strand
TAAAAATAGGGGTGTTTGTTTTTTTCGCGATTTTTATTAAGCTATTAGCTTTTCGCCAAACGACGGGTGAGCGCTGCGCTGGATCAAAACGTAGAGACCTACGGCATCGAGAATTGGGGTGCCGGCTATTTTGGCGTCAATAAAAAAGGCAATCTTGTCGTACACGCGCCCGAGAACGAGAATCTCACCGCCGACGTCAAGGAGATAATCGATGACCTGCGAAAGCGGGGTGTCGATACGCCGGTCTTGCTGCGTTTTCCACAACTGATCTTCGGACAGATCCGCAAATTACAAACGGCATTCAACAAATCGATCCGCGAATTCGAATACAAGGGCGGCCACCTCTGCGTGTTCCCGATGAAGGTCAACTCGAACCGTGCCGTTATCGAGGAGTACCTGCGCGAGGGCACGCGTTACGATTTTGGCCTCGAGGCCGGCTCAAAGGCCGAACTTTATGCGGCACTCGGTCTGGAACAAGCCGAGGACAGCTTGTTGGTGCTCAATGGATTTAAGGACCGCGACTTCATAAACCTGGCTTTCGCCGGCGCGCTGGCGGGCAAAAATGTCGTGATCGTCGTCGAAAAATTGAGCGAGCTCGACCATACGCTCGATATCGCCAAAAAAGTGGAAGCGCAGAACCCGGCGGCGACCATGCCGATGCTCGGCGTCCGCGTAAAGCTCTATTCAAAGGGCTCGGGCAAATGGGAAAAATCAGGAGGTGAGGCGGCGAAATTCGGCCTGACGACCACCGAGATACTCGAGGTCGTGCGGCGCCTGCAGGAAGCCGGCCGCACCGACATGCTGCGTCTGCTTCATTTTCACATCGGGTCGCAGCTTACCGATATCAAACGGATCAAGAACGCGATGCGCGAGGCTGCCCGGACCTACGCCAAGATCCGCAAAATGGGCCTGCCCGTTGACTTTCTCGATGTTGGCGGCGGAATGGCGGTCGACTACGACGGCTCGCGAACCTCGTTCGAATCGTCTGCGAACTATAACGCGCGTGAGTTTGCGAACGACGTCATTTACATTATCAAGACCGTCTGCGACGACGAGAACGTCCCGCATCCGACGATCATCCAAGAGTCGGGCCGGTATCTCTCGGCCTATCACGCGATCCTTGTCACCAACATTCAGGACGAGATCGAGACCGTCGTTGAAAGCAACTCGGACGTAAAACTCTCGATCGACGACCCGCAGATCGTTCGCGAGCTGCACGACCTGCGCGAAATGATCAACGCAAAGAACTATCGCGAGTACTACCACGACGCCCTCGAACATCGGGAGGAGTTATTCACGATGTTCAACCTCGGACTCATCGACCTCGAGGCCAAGGGCAAAGGTGAAGTGCTTTTTTGTGACATTTGCGAAAGCGCCGATAGATTTGCCCAGCAGAAAAAGTACGTTAGCGAGGAATTTGACGACCTCCGTCGTTTGATGTGTGCCAAATACCTCGCCAATTTCTCGGTTTTCCGGTCCATGCCGGACAACTGGGCGCTCGAACAACTCTTCCCGATCGTCCCAATTCATAAACTCAACAAAAAGCCTTCGGAATATGCTACGCTATGCGATATAACCTGCGATTCCGACGGGATAGTCGATAAATTCGTGGATCTGCACGATATAAAACCCGTGCTGGAGCTGCACAAACTCGTCCGCAGCGAGCCCTACTACCTCGCGATGATGCTGGTCGGGGCCTATCAGGAGGTGATGGGGAACAACCATAACCTTTTCGGCGTGCCGCATGAGGCCCACATATTCATCGGCGAGGACGGTTACATTATTAAGAAGGTAGTTTACGGTGCGACGCTCGGCGACGCAGTCCAGACCGTCAGATTCGAGACCGGCCACCTGCACGACACGTTTCGCCGTGCAGTGTTAAAAGAGGTCAAGGACGGACGGCTGACCAACGCCGAGGGAAGCAAAGTGATCGAGTTCTACGAAAACCAGGTTGAGAGTTACACATATTTAACACCAAACGGTAAATAAAGGCAGTTATTTCTATAAGTTATGGCTCAAAAGAGAACAAAGGGCTCCAAATTCCTAACAGCACCGACGCGGCCGGTACCGATCGACCGCGACCGATCGATCGCCGGCCTGCTGGAAAAGATGGAAGGCGCCGGTTTCGGAGCACGTCAGCTGGCCGAGGCACATCGGATCTGGCTTGACATGCTTGATGACAATTCCACGATCTACCTTTGCGGTTCGGGCAACCTCATAACATCGGGCATGCGCCGATTGCTGGCCTGGGTGATCAAGAACCGGTTTGTCGACGTTATCGTCGTCAGCGGGACGGTGCTGTATCACGACATTCACGAGATACTCGGACGCAACCATTACCAGGCCCATCCCAGCATGAGCGACGAGGACCTGGAGGCGGCGGATGTCGTCAGGCTCGGCGACGTGATCGCGAACCGCGAGGAATACCAGGAGGCGGACGAATGGATCGGCAGCGTGATCAACCAGATGGAACTCAGCCGTCCTTACTCGATCCGTGAGTTTCTGTTGGTACTCGGTCGCGAGCTCTCTGAGATCGCCCACGAGGACGGGATCCTGACGTCGGCCTATAAGTCGCGCATACCTGTATTTTGTCCGAACCTGACGGGCTCCGAGTTGTCGATAGGCATCGCGCGGGCAAAGTTCGAGAAGAAGATCCAACTCATGCTCGACGTCACGCAGGACACGATGGAGATGATGCAGATCGCACACAGAACGCGGCACTCGGGCGTCATCGCGCTGGGCAGTACCGCATCGCAATCTACGATCAACATGACGGAGCTGTCGTCATATATCACGCGGACCACCGCGCGCGGGCATAAGTACGCGATCAGTATCGCGACCGACAGTGCACCGCTCGATATCCGCACTCCGTCGTACAATGCGCATCATACGTCAACATTCGGGAAATTGGGCCGCGGAGCTACAACAGCCTACGTGCCGTGCGACCCGTCGATAGCACTTCCAATGATCATCACGGCGCTATCGCAAACGGCGGCGAAGTTTCTCAAGGGTCGAAAACGCCCGACATTCAGCTTCTCAGGGCGCGAGATGCACATAGACGTACCCTAACCAGTTCACAATGCACAATGCATGATGCACAATGAAGATATTTTCATTGTGCATTTTGCATTCTGAACTTCTGCATCAGAGACAACGTGCATCTTGAATCTAGTGAGTTGAAGACATGTCCGAATCGGCTAACCTTCCAATGAACTTCGGCGGGATCGAAGAGGAACGGTATTCCTCGTTCGATCCCGCGAACGTCGTCGTGCTGCCGGTCGCGTATGAGGGGACTGTGTCCTACGGCACCGGGACGGGGGCGGGCGCGATGTCGATCATCGATGCTTCGCGCAATATGGAGCTATATGACGATGAAACCGACGCGGAGGTCTACAAGGTCGGCATACACACCCTACCCGAATTCAAATCACGCGACACGCCCGCGCAAATGATGTCCAACCTTTATGACCGGGCGAAGGAGCTGATCGGACAGGGTAAGTTCCTCTGCACGATCGGCGGTGAACATTCGATATCCGCTCCGGTGATCAAGGCACACCACGAAAGATTCAAGGACCTGAGCGTTCTCCAGATCGATGCCCACGCCGACCTGCGCGACACCTATGACGGAACACCTCATTCACATGCCTCGATCATGGCGAGAGTGGTCAAAGATATGAGGATACGTTCGGTGCAGGTCGGGATCCGTTCGATCTCCGCGGACGAGGCGCATGCCCTCAAGGCGGAAGCCTTGCCGACCCGCATCTACTGGGCGCGTGATGTTGTCGGAAGAACCGATTGGATCGAAGGCGCTCTCGAACATCTGAGCGAAGATGTATACCTCACGATCGATATCGACGGCCTCGATCCCAGCCTCGTGCCGACAACGGGGACGCCCGAGCCCGGCGGGCTGGGTTGGTACGAAACTTTAAGTCTTGTCCGCAAACTGGCTGAAACAAAACGAGTTGTCGGGATGGACCTCGTCGAATTCTCGGAGGCTCCCAACAACGACGCCCCCGCCTTTCTGTGTGCGAAGCTGATCTATAAGTCGCTCGCCTATATCTTCCGGAACCGGGTACCGGCCGGCTAAACTACATTTCGCAGAACAACACGACGCTCGCATACGTAACCAGAATCTTGATGTTTTAAGGCCACACGGCCAAGTTGTAGAATCACGTTAGAATTCAATTTTTTCGGAGATGTTATTTCGATGAAGGTCCGAGCGGCATTACTTGTTCTAGCAGGAAGTTCCGCAGCCCTTTCGGGCTGCACTGGCGGCATTTTTGGACGGCCGGCAGCCGAGGCCCCACCTCCGGCCCCCGTGG
>CAZSOE010000120.1:0-2127 GCA_964608335.1 uncultured Chloracidobacterium sp. | reverse complement strand
TCCAGATAGAGGCGCGGCACAAGCAGAGGACCTCGCAGACCCAGGCACCACAGGACGAGCTGTTTCGACAATTTCAGATCCCGCAGGACCGCCGTCCACAGATCGAACGCGGCGTCGGATCCGGCGTGCTAGTCTCGGCTGACGGCACGATCCTTACGAATCATCACGTTGTCGACGGCGCCGACCGCATAAGCGTCACGATGAGCGATAACAAGAGTTACGAGGCCAAGGTAGTCGGTTCCGACCAACCCAGCGACCTTGCCGTCCTGAAGGTCGACGGAAGGGAACTTCCCTTCGTGAACCTCGGCGACTCCGATCGCGTTCGCGTCGGCGACATCGTTCTCGCTATCGGAAATCCGCTCGGCATCGGCCAGACAGTCACGGCGGGCATCATCTCGGCAAAGGGCCGCCGCACAGGTCTCAGCGACGGAAGTTTCGAGGACTTTCTGCAGACTGACGCTCCCATTAATCGCGGCAATTCGGGCGGCGCGCTTGTTAACCTGAACGGCGAACTGATCGGGATCAACTCGCAGATCCTCTCGGGGGGAGCCGGTGGCGGCAACATCGGGATCGCGTTTTCGATTCCGTCCAACATGGCAAGGTCGGTAATGGACCAGCTCATCAAGAACGGCAAGGTTCGCCGCGGAATGCTCGGGGTCAATATCCAGAACATCACCGACGAGATCGCCGAATCAACCGGGCTTGAACAGCGTAGCGGCGTCGTCGTCAGCAACGTCCGAACCGGAAGCGCCGCCGAGAAGGCCGGGGTCAAACGAAACGACGTGATTACCGCGGTGAACGGCGACAGGATCGACGATACGAACGTGTTGCGTAACAAGATCGCCGGAACCCTTCCGGGTACGGAAGTGAAACTCTCGATCCTCCGCGACGGTAAGGAGATCGAGCTTTCGGCAACGCTCGACGAGTTTGACAATTCGAGCAGCCCCTCGCAGGAGCCCGGCCGCGGCCAGAACCAGAATTCGCCGGGACCTCAGGAACAGAGCGGCAAGCTCGGCCTCAGCCTTCAGCCGCTGAGCGAGCAAACTGCCCGTCGGCTCGGGCTGGAACCGCAAACTCAAGGCGTCGTGGTGACCGAGGTTGACTCGAACGGACCCGCCGCGGAAGCCGGCATATCCAACGGCGATGTGATCCTCGAGATCGATCGAAAACCGGTTGCGACGCTTGACGACGTCCGGGCGGCGCTCTCGAATACGGGTTCGCGACCGATCCTACTTCTGATCACACGTCGCGGACAGACCGCGTTCGTGCCGGTTCGGCCGCAGAATTAAGCGGAAACATCTTAGCTCAGGCGGGTGTGGAAAATTGGTCGGGACGACTGGATTTGAACCAGCGACCTCTCGCACCCCAAGCGAACGCGCTACCAGACTGCGCTACGTCCCGATTTTCGATTTTTAGAGTAAGGCGGCCGTGACGAGGTTGTCAACCGGTTGTCAGGAACGGGGCGGCCTTGAGGCCAGTATCTGTCTTAATTCGAGAAGATTTGTCGCGAGCGTACGGAGTGCCTCGCGCTGGCGCGGGGTAAGGCCGCCTTCCGAACCGCTCGCCATTGCCTCGATCTGTTCAAGTTGATCGTCAAAGAGCGTCGGTGCGGTGGACGCCGGGAGCTCGTCGCTCGCGGCCTTAGGTTTTCCGCCTTCCCGATGCTCCGCCTGGAGCTTCTTCCGCGCCCCGGCGATCGTGAACATTTCGTTATAAAGAAGCTGCTTAATGCGGAGCGCGATCTCAACGTCGCGTCGGCGATAACTGCGTTGACCCGACGCGTTCTTCTGGGGGGAGAGCATGGGAAACTCGGTCTCCCAGTAACGTAGAACATGCGCCTGGACGCCCACGAGGTCGCAGACTTCGCCTATCTTGAAATATATCTTTTCAGGTATTACTACAGGTTCCTGCGGCATCAGCCCCGTCCTGTGTTAAAGTTTCTTGTAAATCCGTAGCGGCTATTCTATGCATTTAAGGCACTTGTGTCAACCGCCTTATCGTGAGAAGTGAATTCCAGTTCATAGAGCACATCAAGTCGAAGTACAGCCTCGACAAGGTCGGCGACGACTGCGCCGTGCTCCCAAAGGACTCCGAGACAGACCTATTGGTGACATGCGATCTGCTGAT
>CAZSOE010000119.1:0-6464 GCA_964608335.1 uncultured Chloracidobacterium sp. | reverse complement strand
TCATCCCAGAGATCATTTATCTCGAAAGCTTCCGAGAACTTCTTCCATGTCGTCGGGATAAAGACTAATCGGCGGAAACGTCGGCTGAATATTGGTTCTGCCAGTTGTTGTAACGGCCCAATTGTTAACTTTGCGTAAATCTTTTCTGGGTCTTTGCCACGACTATGCTCGGTAAACAATTCCCGCCGAGGCACTTCCTTTATGTCCAACACCTTCGCGTAGTAGTTTACTGAATGCGATTCTTTCCCGAACACTTTCGTCTGGTAGAAAGCCAGCCATTTTGGTGGCCAGGACTTCGCGAGCCATTTATCTACACTATCTTTTGGGATTCGATACCAATGACTATCCCGAGCAATCGCGAAGTCGCGAGGGCTGTTCATGATGGTGACCAGAACATTGCGTTGCACGAATGGTTTCGATTTTGGCATTTCGGATTATCGCATCCTTTATATATCACCCTCGCACTTTCGGCAATCACATTCGCGGTGGGTCGTCATCTCTGGGGTCGAGTTCTTTGCCCTATTCGCGCTCATCACGCGTGAGACGGCTTCGCTCTTTGGCTTGGGCGATCGTTTGTCGCGGACGTACACGTAGCAATGTAAAATGCACAATGCAAAATGCAAAATGCTGAGGCGGCGATAAGTCGGGATCAGTATTGCTGCAGTCGCAGGATGAAGCCGAATTGTGTGCATTGTGCATAATTGGCGGTTTCACGGGTTTGCCATTTACCTAAGTTGGATGCTTGGTCGGGTGGCTGAGGCGGTTGGATCGCGGGTGTTGGGGCCGGTGATCGGGCAGGGGGAGTAGGCATGTGGGTTCCAAACTGACGCAGGTGAGGGTGCAAATAGGTTTTGGTGATCAGAGCCCGCGGTCCTGTAATGCCGCAAGCGAGCGATGCGCGGCGGCCTGTGACGAACACCCTAAACCCCGCGAGAAACGGTGGTTTTGTGCGGGATAGGTGATTTCCAGCGGTCGAGGACCGCGTTCTGAAGGGTGAAAGTTGCGTTTCCAGGCGGGGTCTGTGCGTTGCCGCTCCGTGGGTCGGATTGAGGCGTTTGGGCGGCTGACAACCCAAAATGAGAATTGAGAAGTGAGAATGGAGAATCGGCGGACCGAAATCTGGCGCATTTGCAACAAAATTGGAGTCGTGCGCCAAAATGCGACAGGCGACGTTAATGCAAAGTGCAAAGTGCATAGTGCACAATGCAGAAATCGCAGGCCGCGCGATCATGTGAGAAATGAGACGTGAGAAATGAGAGATCCGAGGCCTGGAGGCAGGGAATTCGGCCTACGGGGCGAGTTACGCGTGTGCTAACTCGAGTTTTTTCAACGGCTTTACGTTCACCTGGCTCAGCTCCCAGTTGTTTTGCAGGTTTAGCCAGAAGCTCGGACTTGCGCCGAGGCTTTGCGAGAGCTTCCAGGCCATCTCGGCGCTGATGCCGCGTTTGCCCCGGCATATCTCGTTTATGGTCTTTGGCAGAACGCCGATGTGCGCCGCCAGCTGGCTTTGTGTTACGCCGATCTCTTCAAGCTCGTCCTTGAGTACCAGGCCCGGGTGAACAGCCGGTATATGTGTCTTACTCATAATTCAAATCCCTCGTTAGTGATAATCGGTGATCTCTACGTCAAAAGCATCCGTCCCTTGCCATCGAAAACATATCCGGTACTGGTCGTTTATTCGAATGCTGCATTGCCCGGCACGGTCGCCCTTTAGCTTTTCAAAACGGTTTCCTCTTAGCTCGGCGAGATCGTTTAGATCGGTCGCGGCGGCCAGCCTCGCAAGTTTTATCCTCGCCTTTTCATGTAACTGAGACGGAAGGCATTTCCGGGCGGCCTTCGATGCGGCGCCATCGCAAATATCTTCCGACGCTTTGTCGCGAAACGTCCTTATCGCCATAGCCGCTTATACCACTATACCACCATCGGACCGGATGTCAAACATTTGAGTGAGGGTTGGGCAATTCATTCAAAACACGCAGGCTGGCAGCCTGCGCTCCGACAGAAAAGGCCTCGCGTTCGCGAGGCCGGTGTCACTAACCTATTATTACGATATTACTTAGGTGCTGAGCCCGACGAGGCGCGGGTTGGCTTTCTTGCGGAGAAGCCTCTGCAGCTTGAGGCGGGCTTTGTGGAGCTGCGACTTCGAGGTGCCTACTGAGCATCCGAGGATGCGCGCCACCTCTTCGTGCTCGAACCCCTCGACGTCGTGCAGCACAAATACGTTCTTGTAACCTTCCGGCAGCTGTGCGATCGCGTTGTCGAGCGCGATGCGGTCAACTATCCGCATCCGGTCCGGATTCGCCGTGCCCGAAACGATCTGCTCCGGCGTCTCGCCTTCGTCGGTCGTCTTCTCGAACTTCACGTTCCGCTTGCGGAAGTGCATCAGCACCTGGTTCACCGTCATCCGGTGCAGCCACGTCGTGAACGCCGAGTCGCCGCGGAAGCTGCCGATCTTCCGGTACAGCTGTATAAAGACGTCCTGCGTCAGGTCCTCGGCCTCGGGCGGATTCTGCAGCATCCTGAGGCAGATCGAATACACCCGGCGGTGATGCCGCCTGTAGATCTCCTCGAAGGCACCCATGTCGCCCGCGGATGCCCGTCGCGTCAGATCGAGATCCGATGCCGTGCCGACATCGCTCTTGGCCTCTCGCGCAAAGGTCACATCGTCGGCCTCTACGCCCTGTTCGCTATGAAAAACCGGAAAATTCAATGTCTGTGTTGTCATTTTATTTCCCTCCCCTTGCGGATGTTCTCAATTGCCGTGCCAAAGCGGCCGGCATGCCGTTCCGCAGCTTTATTTCACAATAAATAGGGCCTTTACGTCCGTTTTCTGGCATACATTCCAATGCCCCGCTCATCCAAGAACGGATGTGAGGAGTCCCGCTTGCGGCATTTCGTGCACGTTTTGGTGTAGCCGCGTGTTCCAAAAATGCTAGAATCGCCGATAACCCCGCAACTTCGGCCTATCGCCCTGACAGCGGGAGCCTTATGCGCACGTCATTTGTCGCCTTTCTGTTGATATTGCTGGCTTTAGGCCTTGCCGCCCAGCCGGCCCCACCAAGCCAGGAGGTCTCAGAGGAAGACGGCATCCCCGTTCTTATCAAGCATTTACCCGATTGGGAGTCGGTCCGCGAAAAGGCGGTTTTTGCCAGGAGCGTCGATGAGCTCACCGCCGCTCTTGGCGAGCGGCCCGTGCTCGGAACGATTGACTTCGCCGGCGGGACCGAGGCCGTTACGGCAACCTACGACGCGGGAAAGCTGCTGATCGTCGAATTTGCGTCGGGGGAAGCATCAAGCCAGGCGGATTCGGTGTTTAAAAAGGCGGTTGCCGGTGACCCGTCGGTGCTCTATCGACGAATAGGTAACTACAACGCATTTGTTTTCGACGTCTCCGATCAAACCGCGGCCGGTGCTCTCCTCGACAAGATCCAGTACGAGAAGGACGTGCAATGGCTTGGCGACAATCCGTTTGTCATCTCGGCCGAACGAGCGTTCGTCTTGACGATCACGGACATTTTCGTTTCGACGGTCCTTTGGATCGTCATGGGGATCGTGGTTGCGATAGTTGGCGGGGCTCTTGCGGGCTGGCTGTATTTTCGCCGGACAACCCGCCGCCGGGCGGCCCTGTCCACCTTCTCGGACGCAGGGGGGATGACGCGGCTCAACCTCGACGGATTTACACCGGAGAACCGGCTTCTCGAGTGATCAGGGCAGAGCCTCGATCAGCCTTTCGATATCCTCAACACTATTGTAAAAATGCGGAGCGATCCGCAGTCGGTCGCCGCGGGGCGAGACGATGATCTTCTTGCGTTCGAGGTCGCCGGCGATCTTCGACGGCGGCAGGCCGCTGCGGTGCCGTATGCAGACGATCTGCGACTTTTCGGATGGGTGCCGCGAGCTGACGATCTCGTACCGGCTCTTATCCACACGAGCGCAGAGGTGGTCGGTCAGGCGTCCGAGGTACTCTGCAATGTTCGCGGGGCCGGTCTCGGTAAGAAGTTTCAGGCTTTGCTCAAGTCCGTAGAAGAGGGCCGATGGCCCCGTTCCCGTTTCCCATGCGAGGGTTGACGGTTTGAACGGCTGCTCGCGATCGACAAAGTCCCAGGGCGTTTCGACGCTTATCCAACCAACCAGCGTCGGACGGACGCGTTCACGGGCTCGGTCCGAAAGATACACGAATCCGCCGCCTTCCGGCGCGCACAGCCATTTGTGGCTTGCACCCGCCGCCGCGTCGACGAGATCGCCCGGCAGATCGTATGGCACCGCGCCGAGTCCCTGGATGATATCGACCACAAAAAGCGCGTCGACCGATCTGGCCGCCTCGCCGATCCGCCTGAGGTCGGCACGATAACCCGAACCGTACTGCACCGAGCTGATCGCGACGACACGGGTGCGCGCGTCGATCATTCCAACGAACTCGTCGAGATCGATCCGGCCATCGCGTTCCGGACAGAGCCGCAGCTCGACGCCAAGACGGTCGCGCACGTTACGCCACGGATAGAAATTAGAAGGGAATTCGGCCGCAAAGCTGACGATGTTGTCGCCCGGCTGCCAGTCGATACCGTTGGCGATGCACGAGATACCGTCCGATGTGTTCCGCACGAACGCGACCTCGTCGGGGCGAGTGTTTATCATGCCGGCGATCAGGTCGCGGCAGCGGTCCTTTGTGGCGATCCAGCCCTGATACCCGCCCGATCCGTTCGATGCGACGTCAACGAGCTGAGAGATCACGGCCTTCATCGCCGTGACCGGAATGGGCGATACCGCCGCACTGTTGAGATAGGCGTAGTGCTGGGTGGCGAGAAACAGCGAGCGAATGGTTTCGTTCATCTTAAAAGAGTTTAAGGGCCGATACTTAGAAATGCGAAAAGGCCCGGCGCGGGATTTTTTTGACAAAACACGGGGTTAATTCGATTATTATTATGGCAATGCTGTTCGACAAACCAAAAAAAGAAGTGGCCGACTTCGGCTTTATCGCACCATCGGACGACAGTTCGATCGAGGTAACGGAGTTTCGCCGCGAGGCCCGTGCGGGGTTGTGGAGCGAGGGGTTCAAGCTCTTTCGCGATATCTTCCTGATAATCGTCGTCTTTATTCTGTTCGGCGTCTTTTTTGTCCAGCCGGTTGTGGTCGAGGGCACATCGATGCTGCCGCAGCTCAACGACGGCGAGCGCCTGCTCGTCAACAAGCTGGTTTATTACAAGTTTCAGAGTTTTTCGTGGGGTCACCTGGAGCGTGGCGATATCGTCGTTTTCTGGTTCCCGAACGACCCTGACAAATCCTACGTGAAACGCGTTATCGGGCTGCCCGGCGAGACGGTCGAGCTTCGCGAGGGAAAGGTGCTGATCAACGGGGTCGAGCTCACTGAGGACTATCTCGAAACCGAGTACAACCGCTCAATGCCGAGTTGGCCGTCAACAAAGGTCGCCCCGCATCACTATTTCGTCATGGGCGACAACCGTGACAACTCATCCGATTCGCGATATTGGGGTTTCGTGCCCGAAAAATACATCTACGGCAAGGCCTTCTTCCGTTACTGGAAGCCCGCCAGCATAGGCTTTCTCGAGCATGGCGAATATGGCCCCGACGTGCCTGTCACCGCTCCGATCGAATCAAACGACCTGCGGGCCGACGAGCGGTAGGCTCTTCATCGCCTTTCGGGTAGAATCTTCCACTAATGAGCAAGGCAATTCTGGTTCTCGAGGACGGACGTGCGTTCGAAGGGGTCTCGTTCGGCGCCGCCGGCGCGTCGTTTGGCGAGATCGTCTTTAACACTTCGATGTCCGGCTATCAGGAGATATTGACCGATCCGAGCTACGCCGGCCAGATCGTCGCGATGACCTATCCGCTCATCGGCAACTACGGCGTAAACGAAGAGGATGTCGAGTCTCGCCGCCCGTGGGTCGAGGGCTTCGTCGTCCGCGAAGCCAGTCGCATCGCCTCAAATCATCGCTCGACGGAGTCGCTTCAGTCCTATCTCGCTCGACACAACATCGTCGGCATCGAGCACATCGACACGCGTGCGCTTGTTAGGCATATCCGTGATAAAGGCGCGATGCGTGCGGGGATCTCGACAGGCGGAAGTGACGCTAAAACATTGCTCGCAAAGGTGTTAGCGTCGCCGGAAATGTCGAATCGCGAACTCGCAAGCGCCGTCTCGGTCGAAGAGCGGTATGAATACGGAAAGGCAGAAACACGACCGGTAGGGAGTGTGCCCTCCGCCGACTCGAAGTACCACATTGTCGCCTACGACTTCGGCGTAAAGACCAACAGCCTCAGAGAGTTTGCAAAGTTCGGCTGCCGCATTACGGTCGTTCCGGCTGACACGACCGCAGACGAAGTGCTCGCCCTCAAACCCGACGGCATTTTTCTCTCGAACGGGCCCGGCGACCCTGCGTCGATGTCGTCTGTCGTCGCTGAGATCAAAAAGCTCGCCGCATCTCAGAAGCCGATGTTCGGCATCT
>CAZSOE010000118.1:5720-6476 GCA_964608335.1 uncultured Chloracidobacterium sp. | reverse complement strand
TGAGAAAGTGGACGGGCTAGTTAACCCATTCTTCCTCGTAGTTCAACTGCCAATGCCGTGTCACCCACTCCTGCGCGGCGGTCATTGCGGTGTTCTTCCATTTCTTGAGGTTCTCAAGAACGGTCAGCGCCGCCAGCGGCTTGCTTGGATCGCGTTCGACCCGGATAACCCTGGTCGAAACGGTGATGATTGCCTTGTTTTCGTTAAGGATCTTGAGCCTTACCTCACTCCCGACAGGCGGGAGCGTATCGAGATTGACCAGTGCGCTGGTCTCACCCAGGTTTTCGGTCAAACCCTCAACATTCACCCTTTCTCCCGATTCATCGATCCAGCTTGCCTTGACCGGCATGCTCGCAATTATGCGGTGGTGCAATGGCGTTTTGTATGACGATGTAGCGTATTCTATTTGTGCCATTAGTTCCCCTTATCTATCGTTCCTCGCCCCGACAGGCCTGTAAGCCGAAAAGGCGAAGGCGAAATTTAATGCATTTTTACAAAAAAGTCAAGGTTTACCGGCTTTCTCGCAAAAACCCCTTATTTTTCACCGGTTTTCAAGAGCCAATGAAGCCCGGCCGGCTATTTTGTAACAGAAAATGATACAAAATGCAATGGCTTAGAAACTTTACCGCCGCAAAAGGTTGCAAATAAAGTCGTTTGACCGATTTAACGCCATTTTTTGCGGCGATGTAACGCGGATTCAATGGCCCTGGGCAAGAATGACTGAGTATCCGCGAGGCGTCAGCCTGTTTAGGTACT
>CAZSOE010000118.1:3690-5710 GCA_964608335.1 uncultured Chloracidobacterium sp. | reverse complement strand
GATTTGCGTGTTCAAAGGATGCTTCTTTCAGATGTCGAGCCCGAACGCTTTTGTATGGGCCACCTCGCAGTTCGAGTCGGTATGGCGGGGTTGATAATCAAGGGGTTACGGCAGTTTTCCCGCGGATGTTTGCTTGCGTTTCGGCGGAAAAGAGACTATCTTGAAAGCACTAAAAAATCCGAAAAGCAAGAGAAAAATCCGAAATCCAAAATTCTGCGCGCCGATCTGTGGTCGGGGCGCATTGAGTGCTTTACAAAGTTCCTAATTCTGATTTTGTTGAGGTAAAACCAGATGAGTAAAAACCTTTCGATGAGGTCGATCGTGGCAGTGCTGGCATTGCTGTTCGTTTCGTCAATGGCCTTTGGTCAGGCCGGCAGCGGCAGCATCACTGGTGTCGTGAGCGACCAAAACGGGGCTGTTATTCCAAATGCCACCGTCAAACTCGTCAGCCAGGCAAAAGGCACCGAGCAGACCACCACCGCGAGCGGCGATGGTATATATACGTTCGTAAATCTCGACCCGGGCAAGTACACGGTGACGGCGTCGGGAGGCAATTTTGCCGAGCAAAAGCTGGAGGTCGAAGTCGCGGTTGGTCGCCGCACGGACGCGAACTTTTCGCTCGGCGCCCGCGGCGTCGGTGAGACGGTCACGGTAACGGCTGAGGGTGTCCAAACTACCCAGAGTAATTCCGACGCGCTGTTGAGCGAGACGGCGATCTCGAATCTGCCGATCAACGGACGCCGCTTTCAGGATTTTGCGACCCTGACGCCGACCGCCCAGATCGATACCGAGCGAAACCAGATCTCGCTATCCGGTCAGCGCGGCATCAATGCGAACATCAACGTTGACGGTGTCGACTACAACCAGCCGTTCTTCGGCGGCATCCGCGGCGGCGAGCGTTCCAACTTTGCTCCGACGATCCCTCAGGAATCGATCAAGGAATTTCAGGTTGTGGCCGCCGGCTATAATGCCGAGTTCGGACGCAGCACGGGCGGCATCGTCAACGTGGTAACCAAGAGTGGTTCGAACGATTTTCGCGGAACGGCGTTTTACCTGCTCAGGCCCGAGAATTTTTCGCGAAACCATGAACTCGTTCGGGCGATCGAGGTCGAACGCAATATTGACATCACCGCGGGTCCGACACAGCATCAATTCGGCGGTTCGATCGGCGGCGCCATCGCTCAGAACAAGCTGTTTTACTTCGGTTCATACGAGCAACAGAAATTCCGCGCCGACCGTTTTGTGATCTTTGGTCTGTCCGGGATAACCCGCGGGCCGACGAACCAGGAGGCTTACGACCATTTCCGTTCGCTCGAAACCACTTATGAGCTGACAAACGACGCCAAGACCGGCCTCGGGCGGCTCGACTGGAACATCAACAATCAGCACTCGGCGAATTTCCGGTTCAGTATCAACAAGGGCCAGGGGCTTAATAGTGTCGCGGTCGGCGATGCCGGCGTCTTGTTCAATCCAGTTGTCGACACGGCGCTCTCGATGGAGGGCACCGAGATCGATAAGAATCGGGTGATAGTAGCTCAGTTCAGCAGTGTGTTTAGCCCCAAGTTCATCAATGACTTCCGGTTCCAATATGCTTACGGCGAAAGGCCGCGTCTTGCCAACGCGCAGACGCCTTCAGTCACGGCCGGCGGCGTCGGGCTTTACGGAACGCGCAGCTTTCTGCCCACCGTGCAGTCGGACACTCGTTGGCAATTCGTTGACGGCTTCTCGATCAACACGGGTAACCACAACATAAAGTTTGGCGGCGAGTACAGCGACATCTTCCAGGACCAGCTTTTCGGGTTCAACCAATTCGGGCAATACTCGGCAAACCAGACGGGAAACCTCGCGCTTGAGTCGCTTTCGATAACTGCCGGGTCGACGACCGACCGGCGCTTCGATACGACGCAGGCTTTCTATAACCAACAGATCGGCAATCTTGCTGCTGCGTTCACGGTCAAGGAATTGGCCTTTTATGGCCAGGACTCATGGCGTATCAGCCCGACCGTTACGCTCAACTATG
>CAZSOE010000118.1:0-3680 GCA_964608335.1 uncultured Chloracidobacterium sp. | reverse complement strand
CGCAGCTTGGCAATACGGCGATCATCAACTTCATCCGCAACGCTTCGTTTCCGGCGCTTGGCGGCGGCGGACGAAGCTTTGACCCGACGGTGATCCCTGACAGCCCGTGGCAGTGGGGGCCGCGCGGTGGTTTTGCATGGGACATCAAGGGTGACAGTAAGTCGGTGGTGAGAGGATTCGCGGGGATCTATTATGCCCGGACACCGGGCCTTATCCTCGCCGCTCCCCTCAACAATTTCCGCCTCCCGCCAGGCGATGTCTCGGTAGGCTTGCTGTTCAATACATCGTCATTGTCAGCGGCAACGGCAGCCGGCGTGACCGCATACAATGCGTTCCTCACTGCCAATCCACAGTATGTCGCGATCATGGGGGCGACGGGAACTCCATGTCCGCAGGTCGTCAATCCAGGCGACGCCCGGGCCTGCGTTCCCAATACTGTCTTCAGGCAGTTTGCAACGATCAACGTGAACCTCAACGCATTCCCACTCAGCGGTTTGCCTACGCTCACGTCTGCGCAGCTTCAGGACATGGCGGGCCGCTTAGGCAATGCGATCGTGCCCGCGAGCGGCGCGACCGTGATCGCTATGGCGAAGGACTACAAGAACCCGAAGTCGTATCAATTCGGTTTTGGATATGAGCACGAGATCCAGCCAAACTGGATCGTCGGTGTCGATTACAGTCACGTAAAGACAACCCACCTGCAGCGCAACCGCGACATCAATCTCCCGGTGCCGACGCCGGACGCGAACGGCCGCCCGATATTCGTGAACCGAAACGCGACTAAGCCGGTCACTACCCTTAACCGCATCGTGATCCGTGAGGATTCGGCAGAATCGCTTTTCAGGGCTGTGACGGTTAGAACGCGTGTCAATCGCAAGAGGGCGAACATAAATGCTTACCTTACGGTTGGCAGATCGCTCTCTGATGATGATAACGAGCGGAACGCAACGGGCCTGTTCTACGAGAACTCCTTCGACCTCAGATCGGAGTGGGGATACGCGCGACTTGACCGCAGGGTCCAATTCGTGGCGAACCCGCTGTTCTACCTGCCGTATGGCTTCGAAGTCTCGAGCACGATCAGGCTTCGAACCGGGGTTCCATTCGATGCCACCATCGGCTCGGACGTGAACGGGGACGGCAACAACAACGACCGGCCGCTCCTGGTTCCGGGTATTCCGATGCCGAGGAACAGCTTCCGCAACAGGCCTGAGTACGTTGTTGATTTCCGCGGCCAGAAGGGCTTCGGCTTTGGCGAAGGACGGCGGTTGGTCCTCTCGGCCGAGATATTCAATGTGTTCAACAACGCGAATATCCAGTACGGCGGTAACCAGACGCTCTATTGCGCGTCGGCCGACCGCACGAGCGCTTGCGGCTTGAGCGGAGCAACACAGGCGACCTTCCAGCAGTTGTATAATCCGGCAACGGGATTGCTGATAACCCCGTCCGGCGGCAACTTCTCGAGGACACCAGTCTTTCAGATGCAGTTCGGTGCAAGGCTGCAGTTCTAGAGACCCCGGATCTTTACCTAACAAGGCACATTCCTGACGGGGTGTGCCTTTTTTCGTGCTCGGCGTTTCGGTTAAACTCGTCTCGACGTGCGCATCCTGCATATATCATCGGCGAGGACCTTTGGCGGTGGAGAACGTCACCTGGTCGATCTGACCCACGAGCTTACCGTGCGAGGGCACGAAGTCTTCGTCGCGCTGCGACCGACGAATGAATGGCAGGAACGGCTGGCATTCATTCCCGGCGAACGCTTGCTCTATGTCTCGATCCGAAACTCGTTCGGAATGTTCAGCGCAAAACGTATAGCACGATTTCTTCGGGACAACGAGATCGACATCGTCCACGCCCACCTCGCGCGCGATTATCTGCCCGCAGGCGTCGCTTCGCGCGCGGCGGGAAGTCCGCGAATGGTCCTCACCCGGCACGTGGCATTCCCGCTCAAGCCCTTTTACCGTTTTGCATTAAGAAATGTCGATGCCGCGATCGCCGTGTCGGGCGGAGTTGCCGAGCAGTTGACGAGTATTTTCCCGGCGGAAAAAACACACCTGATCCCGAACGGTATCGTGATGCCCGATAGGGTCGGCGACGGCGCGGAGTTTCGTGACGATCATGGCATTCCACCAGACATGCCACTCGTCACCACGCTCGGCGAGCTAAAACCGCTAAAGGGTCAGCGCGACTTTGTCCTTGCGGCCAACGAGATCATAAGGCGCGTTCCCGAATGTCACTTCGTTGTCGCCGGGCGTGACAATTCGTTCGGCCAAAGCTTTCGCCGCGAGCTGAAGCGCCTGGTAAAGGTCTTTGGCCTTGAAGATCGGTTCCTGTGGCTCGATTGGCTCGACGATATCTCGCCGCTTATGGCCGCGACCGACGTTTTCGTATCGCCCTCGCATTCCGAGAGTTTTGGCCTCGCGATCCTCGACGCAATGGCCGCGGGCCGCCCCGTCGTTGCGACCCAGACCGTTGGTGCACGCCAGTTGATGGGCGACACCGACCCTCTGGTGCCTATTCGCGACCCGCTCGCCCTCGCCGACAAGATCTGCGAATATCTGGCCGATGACAAAAAGCGCCTTGCGCTTGGCAAGGCCTTGAAGCAAAGTGCACGGGATAATTACAGCCTCGAACGCATGGTCGATTCGATCGAAGCCCTCTATAAGCAGATCCGGGCAGAAACGCGAGTGTGAACGAGCGTGTCTCGCGGCAGAGCGGAAAAACACGCTCGTTCACACTCGCGTTTAGGCCCGGAGTCGGTTTATCGTATCTCTATGCGGCAATTTGGTCTGGTCCTCCTGACGGTGTCCGTCCTTCTGATGAACGCTAACTCGCAAACGACCGAAACGCTCGCCGAGCTCTGGGACAAGGAACACATCACCTCGATCTTCCCATCCGATGTTCGTCATGCAGACCTCAAGAAATACCTTGATCGGTTGAAAAAGACCGGCGTGAGGATCGAAGACGTCGGCCGCAGCAATGCGGACCGCGAGATCTACCAATTGGAGTTTGGCCAGGGCCCTTTAAAGGTGTTGATGTGGTCGCAGATGCATGGCGACGAACCGACCGCGACCTCGGCGCTCGTCGATATGTTCGCGTACCTGCAGAAAAACCGTGGGAAGGACTGGGTCAAAAAGATCAGCGGGACGATGACGATCCGGGCCGTTCCTATGCTCAATCCCGATGGAGCGGAGCTTTACCAACGCCGCAATCTGCAGGGCATCGACATCAACCGCGACGCGCTTGATCTCAAAACACCCGAGGCGAGACTGCTAAAAAAGTTACGCGACGACTGGAATCCCGCGATCGGTTTTAACCTGCACAACCAGGGCGCGCTGACAACGGTCGGGCGAGGACCGGAACAAGCGGCGATCTCGCTCCTGGTCGTTTATGGCGACGAAGCAAAAACTCCTAGCTTCGGACACGAAAGAAATTTGCGCCTTGCATCGGCGATGACGATAGCGCTGCAGAAATTCATTCCCCGCAACATCGCGCGTTACAGCGACGAATGGACGCCGACCGCATTTGGCGACAACTTTTCCGGGTGGGGCACGCCGGTGATATTGATCGAGACCGGCGCGCTTTACGGACGCGACGAGATGTTCCTCGTTAAGATGAATTTCGTCGCGCTGATGACTGCGCTCAATGCCCTAGCGACAGGAGCCGAGGCCGGACATTCGACG
>CAZSOE010000117.1:0-6486 GCA_964608335.1 uncultured Chloracidobacterium sp. | reverse complement strand
CCGACGGCCCGAGGATCGAGCGAGGTGTGGGCGTGGGCGTTGCCTTGGTCCGGCCGGATTGCGCTGATAGAGTTCCCGCGAGGCAGGCGAGACACATCAGAAAAAAGAGTCGAGAGCCCGGGATCATTGGTCGGACTATTGGATTACGAAAGGCGCGTAAAATATGCCTAGACAAAGATCAGTTTAACGCTCGCAAAGAGCAGGACCCCAGCCAGCACGCGCCGGACGGTCAGAGAATCGACCTTTCTGGCCCCAAGGAAGGAACCGAGAATGCCCCCCGCGACGGCCGCCCCGATCCAGAACCAGACCTCACCGGGCAACGCCGAAAGATCGCCTTTCGCGAACGTCCCTGCGAGACCGGACAGGGAATTGACGAAAATAAAGAGGGCGGAGACGCCGGCGGCGGTCTTCGTCTCGGACCAGTCCATCAGCAGGAGGATGGGCGTTAGGAATATGCCTCCGCCAACACCCACGAGGCCGGAAAGCAGGCCGATCGCCGCCCCGATACATAACGCCATCCATATCTGTGGTGGCCGCGGGTCGACGTCCTTCGAAAATCTCCATGCCAGTCTAAATGCTGCAAATAAAAGAACTAAGCCAAGCAGGACTTTATATATATGCGTAGGCAGATGTATCATTCCGCCGATAAATGCGGCCGGCATCGACGTTACGGCGAATGGCCAGAAGATGCTCCATGAGAAGTAACCGGCCCGGTAAAACTGTAGCGCGCCGATCGACGCTACGAACAAATTGAGCACCAGCGCCGTCGGCCGCGTGACCTCCGGCGCCACCGCCAAAAAAGCCATTACAGCTAAATAGCCCGACGCCCCGCCGTGCCCGACCGAGGAGTAAAGCACGGCCACGACGAAGATGGCGAGGATGATAAGGAACGCGGTTATTTCCATGGAGCTTTTGCCGGGAACGCAGGCGTCCCGCCTGCACCCGCGCTCTGCGTCGGCACGCGGGACGCGTGCGTTCCCGGCAGCCAGTCGTCCCAATCCGCCAACGCACGTTCGACCTGTACAGTATGCCGTTCGCGTTTGTTCCGGTATTTCTTTCTAAGCTCGACGGGCAGCGGCTCCAATAACCCGAACGTGATGTTCACCGGCTGAAAGTTTTTCGTCTCGACATTTGAGACATATCGGCACAGGGCGCCCGTCGCGGATGTCGCAGGTGCGATCAGCATCGGTAACCCACGCAATACGCGCACGGCGTTGATGCCGGTGAGCCAGCCGGTGGCGACGGACTCGACGTAGCCTTCGACGCCGGTGATCTGGCCGGCGAAGAAGAGATTCGGATCGGCGCGGGTCGCGAGTGTTTCATTCAGGATCTTTGGGCTGTTGATAAATGTGTTGCGGTGTATCTGGCCGAATTGGAGAAACTCGGCGTTTTCAAGACCGGGGATGAGGCGCAGGACGCGAGCCTGCTCGCCGTACTTGAGATGATTTTGAAACCCGACCATTCCGAACGCATCGGCCATAAGGTTCTCCTGGCGGAGCTGCACGCATGCGTATGGTTCCTCACCGGTGCGAGGGTCATGCAAACCCTTGGGCTTCATCGGGCCGTACCGCAGGGTGTCGACGCCGCGGCGGGCAAGTTCTTCCAACGGCAAACACGCCTCGAACCATTGCGTCGATTCAAATCGTTTGACCGGGACGGAGACGGCGTTCGTCAGAGCCTCGTAAAACACGGCGTACTGGTCGGCGTTCATCGGGCAGTTGATGTAATCGTCGCCGCCCTTCCCATAGCGCGCGGCCTTGAACGCGATCGACATATCGATCGAATCGACCGCGACGATCGGTGCGATCGCGTCGTAGAAGTAAAGCTGATCGTCACCGGTTATGCGCATGATTTCGTTTGTGAGCGCATCGCTCGTAAGCGGGCCGGTAGCGATGATGCTGGGAGCGCAGGCGTCTCGCCTGCCCGACGTGAGCAGGCGGGACGCCTGCGTTCCGGCCGAAAGACTCGTCACTTCCTCGCGGACGATCTCGATCAGCGGGTGGCTCTCGATTCTTTCCGTAATGTATTCCGCGAATTTGATCCGATCGACGGAGAGCGCCGCACCGGCGGGGACGCGTGTGGCAGCCGCGGCCTCCATCACGAGCGAGCCGCCGCGGCGAAGCTCTTCTTTTAACAAATATGGAGCAGTTCCCGGTTCATCGGATTTGAGCGAATTCGAACAAACGATCTCGGCGAGCTTGTCGGTGCGGTGGGCGGGCGTCATCGAAACTGGCCGCATTTCGTAGAGCCGCACACGCGCACCCAAACGGGCCGCCTGCCACGCCGCCTCGACCCCGGCCAAGCCGCCGCCTATCACCTTGACCGCTGTATCGACTGCCATCCGGGATATTGTGGCATTTTTTTGGCCTTGTTACCCCCGGCCTTGGGCGGATCACGCGCGGGGCAAATGTAACTTTCGCCATACTTTCTGCGTCTAACAGCGTATATGTCACAAACCGCTTGCAGGCGGTGTTATTCTGATTGCAATGATGTAGGAAGATCGATCGCTGTTCGGCGACCTTCAGGGAGGCACTTTTGACCGATGTATAGGATTATCGTCTTGTCAGCTGTTCTGTTACTTACCTCTCTCTGTGTCCTGGCCCAGGTCCCGCCGGCCACCAGCAGTACTCCGACAAAAGGCTCGCCCGAGGGTGAGATCATCAGGGTCACCACAGATCTCGTGACGACGCCGGTCTCCGTGCTCGATCGTAACGGGCGATTCATTCCGGGCCTCAGGCAGCGCGATTTCAAGATATTCGAGAACGGCGTCGAGCAAAAGATCGCCCTATTTCAATCCTCGGAACAGCCCTTTACCGTCATCCTGCTGATCGATATCAGCCCGTCAACCCGCTACCGGATGGAGGAGATCCATTTTGCGGCCGTAACTTTTGTGAACCAGCTTCGGCCCACGGACAAGGTGATGGTCGTGGCCTTTGATTCGCGGATACGCCCCTTGACCGAAGAGCCGACCAACGAGAAGCAAAAGATATTCTCGGCTATCTACAAGGCCAATTTTGGCAGCGGTACCAGCCTTTACGAGGCCGTCGGATACGTGACGGAACTCGATTTCGTCAAGATCCCGGGCCGCAAGGCCGTGGTCCTCTTCACCGACGGCGTCGATACGACCTCGCCGCGATCGAGCTTTGACAGCACGCTTCTGGACGTTCAGGAGGTTGACGCGCTGTTCTACCCGATCCGTTATAACACCCAAACGCGGGCGAGCGGCGTCGTCTCGACCACGACCGGCACACCGATGCCGTTGCCCGCCGACATTGCGGACCTTCTGGCGTCGCGCGGGCTGGCCATCGACCCGCGAAACACCGTCAGCATGGGCGGCGGCCGGGGCACAAGCGCCGCCGAATATGCACGCGGCAAGCTTTACCTCGACAAGCTGGCCGAAAACACGGGCGGCCGCATTTTCGAGGCTGACGACGTCAAGAACCTTGAGGTCGCGTTTTCGGGCATCGCCGAGGAACTCCGTCGACAGTATTCGATCGGCTACTATCCCGAACAGGAAGGGCAGCCGGGCGAGCGACGTACCGTAAAGATCCGCGTTACTAAGCCCAACGTCGTGGTCCGCGCCAAGTCGGGCTACGTCATCAGGCGCGACGAGCCCGGCCCTTCCGGCCAGCCGATTACCGAGTGATCGCGATCAGATCGCACGACATATACGGCTAAACAGATATATAGTATGCCCCATAAAATGGCCGGCGAAAGGCCGTTTAGGCTCCCTTCCCGTTGATCTGTGTAGCCCAGCTTCTTGCCCGCGAACGAATCCCGGCGATATAATCCTTAAAGATCCTTTTGCAGATCGTCTCCGCCGCGGCCCGAGCGTTCCAACCGCCGGGTTTTGGAGTCCATATTTCAAACTGAGGTGAAATTTATGCGTGGTGCCGAACCAATGAAGAAGTTTTTCGCTGGCTTAGCGATGCTGGTCCTGATGATGCCGCTCCCCGTTCTCGCACAGGAAGAAAAGAAGCCTGAAGAGAAAAAGGCTGACGAGAAAAAAACCGAGACTCCGCCGCTGCCGCTGGCTGTCGCCGAGACGATCAAATTTACCACGAACGAAGGCACGTGGATGTCATTGGACGTCTCGCCGGACGGCAAGTGGATCGTCTTTGACATGCTCGGCGATATTTACACCTTGCCGATCGAGGGCGGCACGGCAAAACGCATCCACGGCGGAATGTCGTTCGAGAGCCAGCCGAAGTTCTCGCCCGACGGCGCGACCATCGTGTTTCTTAGCGACCGCAGCGGCGCGGAGAACGTCTGGGTGATGAAGCCCGACGGCACCGACGCCAAGGCGATCACAAAGGACACCAAGGCGATGTTCGTCTCGCCCACGTGGACCGAGGACGGCCAGTACATCGCGGTCTCAAAATCCGACCAGTCGATCGGCACCTTTCATCCGTACATGTATCACAAGGACGGCGGCTCGGGCGTCTCGATCGGTCCGGCACCGCCTCCGCTGCCCGGCCCGGGCCAGCAAGGACCGCCTCCGCCCCCGCGAAACAACATCATGGGCGTGCAGGCCTCGCCCGATGGCAAGTTTGTATATTGGGGCCAGCGGACCGGCGCGTTCGATTACAACGCGCGCTTTCCTCTTTGGCAGATCTATCGCTTTGACCGTGACACCGGCGAGACCTCGCGTATAACGAACGCACAGGGCTCGGCGATGCGCCCTTTGATCTCACCCGATGGAAAGAACCTCGTTTATGCCACACGCTTTGAAACCAAAACTGCGCTTCGTGTGCGCAACCTCGAAACAAATCAGGAACGCTGGCTGATCAACAACGTCACCCGCGACGACCAGGAGTCCCGCGCGACGCGCGACACGTTTCCCGGTTACGACTTTATGCCCGACGGACGTTCGCTGATCGTCCCCGTCAACGGCAAGATCGCAAAGGTCGATTTCGCGAGCGGTGCGGCGACCGATATTCCCTTCACCGTGAATGTCGAGGCAGAGATCGGACCCCGCGTGCATTTCAACTATAGCGTCGACGACAGCCCAACGGTCAACGCGCGGCTCATTCGATATCCGGCACTGTCACCCGACGGCAAGCGTGTTGCGTTCACGGCTTTCAGCAAGCTGTATGTGATGGACCTTGCGGGCGGGACTCCAAAACGAGTCACCAATAACGGCGACGGCGAGTTTATGCCGACGTGGTCGCCCGACGGAAAAACGATCGCTTATGTAACGTGGCTGGGCAATAAGGGCGGCAACATATATTCCGTTCCGGCCGACGGCGGCACGCCGCAGCGGCTGACGACGGCACCGGCGTTCTATTCCTACCCGACCTATTCGCCCGACGGCTCGAAGATCGTTTTTATAACCGGAGCGGTTGACGATCAGCTCTATGCCGATATTCGCGAGGCGCATGAATTCTCGTCGCCCGAGGAAGAGATCCTTCACCTCGGCGACGGCGCTCGTGCGCGTGAGATCACTGGCATCGGCGGTTCGACGGGCACCGATCTCAGATACATTCCCGCGAATGGCGGAGCGGCTGTGCACATCGCGCCGACGCAGGGGGCGCGGTTCCCGCATTTTTCCGACGACGGAACCCGCGTTTACGCGACGACCGGTCAGGGTCTCGTATCGATCCGGCTCGACGGTCAGGACCGCCGCACGCATATGCGCGTGACCGGAAAAGGAACCCCGCCGCAGCAGCCGGCGGCGAGCGTAATGCGGATCTCGCCCGACCGCAGCCGCGTGTTCCTCGAGCTGCAGGGCAAACATTACGTTCTCACAATACCGCGCTCAGGCCGCGACACGGTGAATGTCAATCTCGCGGGACCGAGCGCGAATGTTCCGTTCAAGAAGATGTCGGCCTATGGCGGCGATTATCTCGGCTGGGCGCCTGACGGAAAGTCGGTCACATGGTCGTGGGGCACGAAGTTTTATCGCCAGCCGATCGATGGCGACAAGCCCGAGATATTCGATATAACGGTCTCGGCAAAACGCAATAAACCTACTGGAGCCATACTGCTCACCGGCGCACGCATCATCACGATGAAAGGCGACGAGATCATCGAGAAGGGCGACATTCTGGTTACAGACAACCGCATTACTGCGATCGGACCTTCGGGCAAGGTCGCAAAACCGGCCGGGGTGAAGGTCGTCGATGTCGCCGGCAAGACGATCGTCCCAGGCTTTGTCGATGTCCACGCTCATATGTGGCCGCCGCGTGACCTGCACCAGACACAGGTCTGGCAGTATCTTGCGAACCTGGCATATGGCGTCACGACCACCCGCGACCCGCAATCGTCCACGACGGACGTATACGCCTACGCAGATATGGTCGAAACGGGCGAAATACTGGGCCCGCGCGTCTTTACGACCGGTCCCGGTGTCTTCTCGCAGATAGGGCTCGACGACAAGGATTCGGTCAATAACTACATCAAACGCTACCGCGATGCCTACAAGACGGACACGCTCAAACAGTACGTCGTCGGCGACCGCAACGTCCGTCAGATGGTCGCGATGGC
>CAZSOE010000116.1:0-6497 GCA_964608335.1 uncultured Chloracidobacterium sp. | reverse complement strand
GATGACCATATCCAGCGTAAGGCTTTGATTCTTGATGTAATAAAGGTCGTACTGGAGCTTCTGTATCGCATCGTCAACCGATGCGCCGTACGGATATTTGATCTGCGCCCATCCGGTCAGACCCGGGGCGACCAAGTGACGATGGTCATAGAACTGCACCTCACGGGCAAGCTGTCGCACATAGTGCGGGCGTTCGGGACGCGGCCCGACGAAGCTCATTTCACCCTTAAGGATGTTCCAAAATTGCGGTATCTCGTCGATCCGAAGCTTTCGGAGTATGCGGCCGACGCGCGTGATACGCTCGTCGTCCGGAGCGGCCCATATCGGTTTTCCGTCGGCCTCGGCGTCGGCGCGCATCGAGCGGAACTTGATGACATTAAAGACACGGCCGTTCTTTCCGACGCGTTCCTGCTTGTAGAAGATCGGTCCGCGCGACTCGATCTTGACCATAACGGCCGCAACGATAGCGACGGGAAGCGAGATGATCAGGCCGGCAAGCGCCAGCGAGCGATGAACGACCTCGCGAAAGGCAGCCTTGACGGGCGAATCGCGACGACGGCCTGCGTAGATCAACCACGACGGGCGGAGCATGTCGACATGAACCTTGCCCGTGATACGTTCGAAGAACGAAGTGCATTCCTCGATCGAGATTTCGCCTGCAAGGCTCATCTTCAAAAGCGCCTCGGTGGGGAAGGCTCCGCGTCGCTCGCGGACGGCGATCACGACACGGTCGATCTTTTCATTGACGATCACGGATTCCAGCTCGTCCGCTTTGCCGAGGATGACCGATCTGCCGAGTTTTTGCATCGGTTTGGCGCCGTTCTCCGATACGAAGCCGGCGATCCGATAGCCCGCATCTCTGCGTTCCCAAACGGCCTCCGCCGTGTCGAGCGCCGTTTGCCCGGTGCCGACGACCAGGATCTTTTCGCCGATCTCGGGATGACCGGTCAGCGAGTGAATAAAGATGCGCCAGCCCACTATGAGAGCGAGCACCAGCGGGACCGAGATGACCGATACGCCGCGGCCGATCAAAAGTTGGGGAACGAAATAGAAGAGTATCGCAAGGAGCGCCCAGGCGATGCCGAGTGCCTGCACCAGGCGGAGCATAAGCTCGCGCCGGTTGGTCATCACTACGTAGTCATAGAGATCGTAGAAATAGAATGCGACCAGGCAAACGCAGCCGGCAAGAGATATCTTCAGCCAGCCGTTCCGGTCGTTCAGCTCGTAGGCGGCCCCGTCGAGCCCCAGTCTGAGATACAGGGCCAGAATAACGCCGCAGTACACGATAGCGGCGTCGGCCAGTATCAACCAGAAGATCCTAAGGCTGAAGCGCGAAGCGTCCATTGCTCATACGTCCGCCCGTGGACCCGCCGATCCGTTGAGGCGTTTGTAGTTGTAGTACCCGTAGTTGTAATCCGATTCGCTCAGCACATCCTCGCTCTGGTTGAGGACCACGCCAAGAAATCTCTCTTTAGGCAAAGGGTCGAGAATGCGGTCGAGCAGGCTGTAGCGCGTTCGATTGGCCCGCACGACGAGCAGTGCACCGTCCGCCTGATTGATCAGGACGGTAGCGTCGGTGAAAATGCCAAGCGGCGGCGCGTCGATGATGATGTAATCGAACATCGCCCTCGCCTCGGTCAGGATGTCCTTGAACTTCGGTCCCGAAATAAGCTCCGCCACGTCGGTTCGTGCTTCGCCGCCGGGCAGGATGTGCAAGCCGGCCGGGTCGAGACGAATGATCGCCTCGGTGAGCGACGCAGTTCCCGCCAAGACGTCCGAAAGACCACGATCAGTCTCGATGCCGACATAGTCAGCGAGGCTCGGCATTCTGAGATCGCTGTCGATGATCAACGCGTTCACGGCGTCCGTTTGCGCAAGGAGCCACGAAAGATTCAATGCGGTGATGCTTTTTCCTTCGCCCGGATTGACGCTCGCTACCACGATCGACTGCAGCTATTGCCGCTGGCTTTTATGGAGCACATGCGTGCGCAGGCTGCGATACTCCTCGCAATACGGAGAGTGCGGGTCGGTTATCGCGACGAGACGAGGCTCGACGCGTTCGGCATCGACCGCCCAACTGACAAAGTCAGGAAGGCGGCGTGCCGAACGCGCCAAGGTGTCGGCGTTCAGTTTTGCCCCAGCAGTTTTATCCGATCCCAGATCAGGGAGTGCCGTCCCGATGATGGAATTCGGCTGCCCTATGAACGCCGAACTTGGTGTACCGATCCGAAGGTCGCCCGGCCCGAGGTCGGGCGCCACGTTCGGCTGCCTCTTACTCGGGTCGAACGGCACGAGGTTGAGGGCCGACCGGTCGATGGGACCTGTCAGTTGCTCGGTACTTTTCTTTTGCAATGCCTTTAGAATGCTCATTTTCAAACTCCACTACTTTCGAGAGTCACGACTTTCTAAGCGAGCCGCGGAACCCGTCGAGCTCGAGCTTTACGTCTTCGTCATATGCGCGTCCGTTACCGCGTTTGGCCGGTGCCGGGCCATTGCCGCGCGCATGTTCCGCCCCGTCCTGGCGAAAAACGCGAGCCCGCGTGGCTTCGTGCCGCGCCTGGCCCGCGATCATCTCTTCGGTCGCGTCCGGGCGAAGGACCTGTCGCTTGAATGCGTCGGCCGATGCCTCGGCCGCGTGCAACGCATCCCGACTAGGCAGCAGGTCGAGATTCTCCGCGACTTCTTCGACGATCCCGCGACCAATGACAGGTTCGCCTGCGGAATACGCCGTCAGCATGGCGTTGTCGCAGAGATTGTTGATATTGCGAGGGATGCCTTCGGAACATTTGAATATAAAGTCGACAGCCTCGGGCGTGAAGATATTCGGCTGCGGCGAACCCGCGATCAGGAGCCGCTCGGTGATATACCGGTCGGCTTCTTCCACGCTCGGGAACGGGTGCATATTGCAGCGGAGAGCGACGCGCTGCTTGAACTGCCTGAGATTCGGCTGATTAAGTCGGTCGCGAAGCTCGGGCTGACCGGTCAGTACGATCTGCAGATGTTTGGCATCGTCGGACTCAAAGTTCATCAGCAGTCTGATCTCTTCCAGCACATAGTCGGACAGTTCGTGGGCCTCGTCGATGATGATCACGGTGCGCAGACCGCGACGGTGACGTTCCTCGAGGACCGAGCCCATGATATTCAGAAGCTCCGCCTTGTTCGACCAATCCTGGATCCCGAGCATCTGGGTAACATGCTGGTAGAACTCCTCAACAGAAAGTCTCGGATTAAAAACGTACGCGGCGAGCACCGACGAATCGAGACGACGGAGGATCCACCGCAGTGCGGTCGTCTTTCCGGTGCCGACCTCGCCCGTGAGGACGATCAGCCCTTTTGCGTTTTCAAGCCCGTAGTAAAGACTTGCCAGCACCTCGTTATAGCTCGGCGTGAACACGATGAAGCGCGGGTCGGGCGTCAGCGTGAATGGTATTTCGTCTAATCCGAAGAATTCCTTGTACATAAATGACCTCTTGGCAAGGGGCTTTTGCCGCTTAGGTGATCAACTTCTCAAACAATTTCGTTGCCTGCAGGATGAGAACTATCAGCGGGATGATGCCGACAGCCGCGGCAGCTCCCGCCGCCACTTTCAGCCTGTTAGAACGCCGCACCCATTCCTTTTCGCCCGCCGAAAGCAGTGGCGGGACCGAGGCGAGCACTTGCAGCGATGTGTAGTGCTTTGCGTCGTCGATGTTTTGGATCCTGAACAATCGCGGGACCTCAAAGAAGGCCGCAAGAAGAAGCCCGATAAACAGTCCAATGCCGGCACCGACGAGGGTCAGCACTAGGCGGCGCGGCGCAACCGGCGATTGGGGTAAGTTCGCCGGGTCCTGGACGCGAATGGTCTCGCCCTGGGCGTTCGTTTCGACGCCGACGACCGTTTCCGCATCGTTCTTCTTCTTCAGGATCTCGTCGTATGTCTGCTTTGCCGACTGATACCGCTGGTTGATGCCTTCGAGCGCGACCTTTACGTTCGGTATCGTGTTGATCCGTGCCTCGAGCGTCGCGATCTGCGCGACGTTCTGCTGTCGCTCGAGATCTTTCTGCGCGATCTGCTGGTCGATCTGGGTGATCTGGGACTGAATTCGCTGGTTCTCGAGCTCAAGGCTCTTCTTCTGCAGCTCCGCCTTGCGGCTGGTCGCCAGCGTCGCGCTCTGGGCCCTCTTATCGGAGTTTTTGCGAAGATTATCGAACTCTTCGTTGATCCGGGTTATCTCTGCCTGCTTGGCGATCACGGCCGGATGCTTCAGCTTGTAAACCTTCAGAAGAGTGTCGAGCTGGGCGTTAAGGTCGGCCCTTCTTTTGGTCAGCTCGCCATAAGCGGGCGTGTCTTCGATCGATACGGCGCGGACCATATCCTGGGCCTCTTTCTCGCTGAGATCCTCGATCAGCCGCATTTGCCGGTTGTTGGCGGCGACCGAATCGTTAAGCCGACCCTTTTCGTTGAAGAGCGTCTGTTTTTCCTTGATTATCGTGTCGTCGCGCTGACGCAGTCCGGTGAGCTGCGCGACCAGGCCTTGCTCGGATTCCGGCAGCGTACTCACGTTCTGCATCATGATGTCGAGACGCTGTTTCTCCAGGTCATCGAGGGCTGTTTTCTTTTCGCTGAGTTGGCGCTCGAAAAGCTGGTTGGTCGATTCGGCGATCTCGGTTGACGTCCGCACCTGCGCGTTCACGTACTTGCTAGCGAGATCGGCGGTCACGTTGCGGGCCGCCTGCGGTTCACGATCGCGATAGCGAATACTGAACGCCGCCACTTTCTCGTAACCCGATTCCTCAAGGTCGACGTGGATGTTCTTGTACATCTTGTCGATGATCAATTCCATCGGCATGCCCGATGCCCGCTCGGTCTTATAAAGGTCGTACTTAACGACCATCGGCTCAAGCGACGTACGGCTGAGGACCTCCTGATTGATAGTCGAAAGCCGCTGCGAAAGGGCCTCGCTCGACAACGCCTGAACGAGATTCGAAGAGATCGTCGGCGGCTTCACGGTGAGGAGCGACTTTGATTCGTAAATGCTGGGAAGCCGATAGACAACGTAACCGATCGCTGCAGTCAGTGTGATCATCGGAAGAATGATCAGCCACTTCTCCCGCTTTAGCATCGCCAGAAGTTCGCTCGGTTTTCTTTGTCTGAATTCAACGCCCATCGCTTCAACTCTTGATAGATCCTCAATCAACTGCGTCACAACCTTCTCCCTTTCGCCTCGGCCGGCCAAGCAGCCACCGGATCAGAACTGCCAGTGCTATAAGACCGATCCCGAACGCCAGCAGGCCGACCGATTCCGGGATCGAAACCAGAACGGACCGCAGCAACGAGTTTTGAATAAGCAGTTCGCCCATAGGTTATCGACGATCACAAGGCGGCAAGGATCGTCTTTGCATCCTTCAACTCGCGTTGAGTAAGTTCGCCAGTATTCGCTAACGATGTTTCGAGTTCACGTCGCGCTCGGTCGCGATCGCCGGCCTTTGCCAGCGCCATTCCAAGCCGGACCCTGTATCCCGCGGTCATTGCCCCGCCGGTCCGTCGGGAATTTGATTCGTCTAAAGCAATCGCCTTTCTTAGCTGCTCGGCGGCAGGCAGCGGCAGACCTTTCTGGAGGTATATCCAGCCGAGCGTGTCATAGAAGCCGGCGACCGAGGGATTCTGATTCACGGCCGAGTTTGCTAGCTGGAGTGCCTCGTCGAGGTTGCCCTGATTCTCGGCGATCAGCCACGCGAGATTGTTCGCGGCGATCGGCGCATTCGGCGTGAGCTCAAGGGCACGACGATATGCGTTCTCTGCTTCCAGTGAATTGCCCCGCGCATCCTCGAGGATGCCGAGCATCGTATGTGCCTGCGCCGTCGGTCTGATCTCGATCGCCTTCTGATACTGAGCGATGGCTTCGTCGAGCCTGCCCTGCTGTTCCAGAATGCTCGCGTATGCCGAATAGGCCGGCAGGTAGTTCGAGTCGAGCTGTATCGCAGCGATCAACTCCTGCTCGGCCGCGGCCACATCCTTGGTTGCGGCGAATATCGTCGAGCGCAGATAGCGTAGTGCCGCGAGAAGATCGACCCGGCCCGCGTTCTTTTCGATCTGAGATAGGACTCGGGTGTGGGCCTGGTCCAATCGGCCGAGTCGAATGCAGGTAGTTACAAGACCTGAGATCGCATCGAAGTTCTGTTCGTCACGCTCAAGCGCTGTTTCATATAGCTCCAATGCGTGCTCATAATTCCCCTCTGCGATCGAGACCTTGGCCAGATTGACCATGGGGGAGGACGATCGCGGCGAGAGGCGAGCAGCTTCCTGAAGGTCAGCACGCGCATCGGGGATGTGGTCCAGCTCCAGATAGGCCAGTCCGCGAGCTGCCAAGGCCCGAAACCTGACTTCCTGCGCGCCGCCATTGGGACCCTGGTTCGCTCTGGTCGCGTTTGCCTGTTCGAGCAAGGCCGTTGCTATCCGAACTGCCGCTTTAGCGCCGCCGCTTGCCGAGGCCGCCTGGATCTTGAGCAATCCCGTG
>CAZSOE010000115.1:0-6502 GCA_964608335.1 uncultured Chloracidobacterium sp. | reverse complement strand
TCTCGAGCAGAGCTTTGTTATCGACCGGCTCCGCACCCGGGTAGCCCTCGAGCGTTTTGTTGTTCTTCAAATACGCGAGGACCGCGGGAACGTCCAGACCCGATCGATTATAGATCCCGCTGCCGATGTCCGAGATGGCGATCACCTTATAGCCTTTCTCGTGCATAAGTTCGGCCCCGATGCCGCCGACGTTCCCGGAACCCTGCACGACCACGGTGGTCTGCTCGGGCGAAAGGTTAAACCGTTTTATTGCTTCATTTACGGTGAACATCACGCCGCGGCCGGTCGCCTCTCGTCGGCCTAGACTTCCACCTAACGCCACCGGTTTTCCGGTAACGACCGCGTTCACCGTATGGCGTTGATGCATCGAATAAGTGTCCATGATCCAGGCCATCGTCTGTTCCCCGGTGTTCATGTCCGGAGCCGGCACGTCTTTATCTGGTCCGATGAAGTCAATCAGCTCCGCGGTATAACGGCGCGTTAGACGCTCGAGCTCGCCGTCCGACATCTGACGCGGGTCGCATATTATGCCGCCTTTGGCTCCGCCGAACGGCACATTCACGACAGCGCATTTCCACGTCATCCATGCCGATAGCGCCTTTACTTCATCGAGGGATACGTCGGGAGCATACCGAATGCCACCTTTCGCGGGGCCGCGTGCAAAGTTGTGCTGCACGCGAAAGCCTTCGAACACCTGTATGTGACCGGTATCCATCTTGACCGGAATATAGACCTTGAGCTCGCGGCTCGGCACGCGCATTACGGCGTACAGGTCCTCATCCAGCCCCAAAAGCTGCGCGGCGCGGTCAAATCGCTCGCTCATCGCCTCAAACGGATTCTTCTCGTCACTGCCGCGGAACCGCCGATTCTCGTCGGCCATCGGATTTGCCATCTCTAGATCATCTCCATGTCTTTCTTAAAGATCTTGCCTGCCATCCGTAACTTCCCTTTGCCAAGACGTCCAACAGCGCGTTGTCTCGATGCATCTCAATTTAGGATGTCCTTGGTGATCGGATAAAGTGCCGGCCCGGCAAGCGGGAACCTCCGCATCGATCGAACTCCGATCGTTGCCTGAAGTCGGATGTCGAAATATGCGTCGTACTCAAGCTAAAAATCTTATCTACCAAATCCTCATAACGCAAATCATTGCTTTTGCAGCGTATTGAACGGGGCACGGATCAAAATCTTTGGCGGCGAGCCCGCGTCGGTGCTAGAATTTGCACATCTCCAAACGGCGATGCGGCACTTTTTTCTTACCACTTTGGCGTTGACCACCTGTTGGTTTGCGACAGCCGTCGCGACCAAAACGCATGCGCAGGAGGCCGAGAAGTCGCCCGACCCGGTCGCGGTCTTTAATCGCGGTCAGGACCTGCACGAAAAGAAAGACCTCGCCGGTGCGATCAGGCTTTATGAAGAGGCACTTCGTATGTTTCCGGAGTTTGCGGAGGCTGAGTATCAGCGCGGCGCCGCCGAGCTGGCGCTCGGTAACCGGAACGCTGCGGAAAAGGCGTTTCGGCGGGCCGTCGAGCTTCGAGCCGACTGGACGCTGCCGATGACGAGCCTTGCTTCCCTCCTGATCCGTGACGGGAGGACCGAGGAGGCCGAGCCGTTGCTGAAAAAGGCCGCCGCGCTTGAGCCGCAGAGCCCGCCGGTCATGATCGCCGTTGCGGAATTTAGGCTCAGGACCGGCGGTTCCGCGGCCATTCTCACCGAGCTTCTCGATAAGATCTCGCCTCTAACCGCGAAGGCCAATCCGACGCCGGCGCTGTGGGTCGTGCGGGCGGCGCTCGAAAAAGAATTGGGAAAGTCCGACGCGGCAAAGAAAAGTCTCGCGGCTGCATTGGCCCTCGATCCAGCCGATCGCGACGCGATCGCGCTCGCTGCCGATATTGCGATCGGTGACGGCGACATCGTTCGTGCAAGGGACCTCGCATCGACGCTCGAGAAGGGCGATGCCGCATCGGACACCGTCAGGCTGCTGAAGGCGCGGATCGCGGCATACGAAGGCAGGCTCGATGATGCCGCTTCGCTATTGGGCCAACTTTCCAAGCCGTCGCCGGCCGCGAACGAACTCAATGAACGGATCAGGTCGATCAGGCAGACCAACCCGGCCGAACTCGAAAAGCTGCTTGTGGCCGAACCAAAGAATTCGACCGCTCTCGGGCGGCTGTGCTCGCTTTATCGACGCGAAGACCCGGCGAAGGCGCTCGAGATGTGCCGGCGTGCGTCAGAGGCCGAACCATCGAATCTCGTCCACGTGATCGGCTACGGTGCCGCGCTTCTGCAAGCGAAGCAGTTCGAGCAGGCGGCTGCGCTGCTTCGAAAGGTGGTCGATTCGGCGCCGGACAACTCGACGGCCCGCGCGAATCTCGCGGGCGCGCTGTTTCAACTGAAGCGGTGGGAAGAGGCGAAATCGGAGTTCCGATGGCTGGTTGACGCACAGCCGCGGTCGGCGGCCGGCTATTTGTTTCTAGGCATCGTCCACGATCAACTAACCGAATATATCGATGCGCTGGCAAACTATCAGCAGTTCCTTCGACTCGCAGACGCCGCCGAGAACAAACTTGATATCGAGAAGGTGAACCTGCGGCTTCCGGCTGTCGAGAAGCTTATCAAGAGCGGCAAAGGCAAGAAGAGTATAGGCGAGGTTCGGATAAAACAGGGATGAATTCGTTTACGAGACGGAACGTTTGGGCCGGGCGGCGATCAGGGATCCTCGCGATCCTGACGATGCTTGTCGTAACGACAGGCGCGACCTTCGTATCGACACCTGCGCAGGACGACCCGCCGGAACTGGCGCCGCCGCCCGTCAAGGTCATTCCGCCCCTCATAGCGAAAGCCCTCGACGCCGAAAAGGACATAGGCGACCGCACAAAAATGATCGTCAAGCAACTGGGACTCACGCTTGCGGGGGCCGAAAAGGCGCATTCGGGCAGCGATCACGACGGGATGTTTCGCGACCTCGGCATCTTTGAGGCGCTGGTCGACAACAGCCTCGATTTCCTCGACGGACGAAACGACGGTCGGGGGAAGGTGCTTGACAACTACAAGCGCGTCGAGATAGCGTTGCGCGGCTTTATTCCGCGGCTCGAAACGCTGAGGCGCGAAGTACCGCTGCGTTATGAGGATTACGTTCGCAACCTTATCAAATACGTGCGCGACGCGCGGACGCGGGCGACCGAGCCCCTTTTCAGCAATACTGTCGTCCGAACACGCACGAGCGAATAGTGGAATGAACTTCACGAGGAACAAGATCGGGTGGGTAACACTTCTGGCGGTGATCGCCGTCGGATCGTTCCTTACGTTCCCGGCGGCGGCTCAGCGGGACTACCTGACAGCCGAGGAGATCGAGCTTGTCCGCGACGCGCAGCAGATCGACGACCGTATGGACGTTCTCATCCATGCGATCGACCGGCGCCTGTCGGTGATTCAGATCAACGTCGGCGCGCCTAAGAAACCTCCCGGTGAATGGGGCGAATTGCCGAAGGGCACGCGGGCTGAGCTTCTTTTCGACATAAAACGCATCCTGCAAAAGGCGATCGACGATATCGACAATCTCTCCGAGCGACCTGACTCGATGGTCGTCAACCCGGAAAGCGGCAAAAAGCTAAAAGGCTTCGCGGAACTGTTCCCAAAGGCCGTCCGCAAGCTTGACGCCGCCGCGCGGCGCTACCAGCCGGCCCTCAAACCCGTCCTCGAAACAACGAAGGAACCAAAGGAACAGGGACCTATGATCGCGATCCTGGAAATGTGCGACCAGATAAACGCCGCGGTTGGAAAGCTCCCCGCAGAAACGCCTAAAACGAAAAACAAGAACTAGAGCCGGTCGACACCGGCGATCTTTGCGATCTTAACGTCTTTGCGTGATAACGAGGCGGTTTCACGTAAAGCGGCAAAGGACGCAAAGAAAACGCAGCGTGGGACACGACCGCAGGCGGGATGCCACACGACATCCACCTGTCGTTCGTAAGGATGGGAAGTTGTGGTGTAGACTTGGGGTTTATGTCCGAAGGGAATTTGAAGAAGACTCCGCTTAATGCGGTGCATCGAGCGCTGGGCGGGAAGATGGTCGATTTTGGCGGGTGGGATATGCCCGTTCAATATACGGCCGGCGTCATCGAGGAGCATATGCGGTGCCGCACGCGCGCGGGGCTCTTTGACGTCTCGCACATGGGCGAGATCTGGGTCGAAGGTCCGGACGCGATAGAGTTCGTCAATGGCCTGACGACAAACGACGTGACAAAGCTGGTTGACGGCCAGGCTCACTACTCGGCGCTGACGAACGAAGAAGGCGGCGTTGTCGATGACCTGCTGGTGTACCGGTTCGGGCCTGAGAAACTGCTCCTCGTCGTGAACGCCGGAACGACGGACAAGGATTGGGAGTGGATCGAAAAGAGTCGCGAGTCGCGAGTCGCGAGTCGCGAGTCAGGAGGCAAAGGACCCACAACTCACGACTCGCGACTTACGACTCGGAACGCTAGTTCCGAATTCTGCCAGATCGCGGTCCAGGGGCCCGACGCGGTCGGCATTCTGCAGAAGCTGACCGGCACCACGATCGACGAGATCAAGTATTACCACTTTACGACCGGAAAAGTGGACGGTGTCGAAGCGATCATCTCGCGGACCGGCTACACCGGCGAGGACGGATTTGAGGTGTACGCCGCGCCGGAATTTGCCGAGCAGCTTTGGAACAAGCTTCTGCAAACCGGCCGTTACGGCGAAACGGACGGAATACTTCCCTGCGGCCTCGCGGCGAGGAACACGCTGCGGCTCGAGGCCGCTATGTCGCTGTACGGGCACGAGCTTTCGGACGAGATCACCCCGTACGAAGCGAACCTCGGCTGGATCACAAAGCTCGACAAAGACGGCGGTTTTACTGGCCGCGAGGCGCTTGCGGCGGAAAAGGCGGCGGGTCCGAAACGCAAGCTTGCGGGGTTCGAAATGACCGAGCCCGGCATTGCACGCGACGGCTACGACGTTTACTGCGACGGTCAAAAATGCGGCGTCGTCACCAGCGGCTCGCCGGCGCCGTTCCTAAAGAAAAACATCGGCCTCGCCCTGCTGCCGCCCGATTTTGCAAAACCGGAACAAGAAATTAAAATCGATGTAAGAGGCAAGCATTTAAGCGCCAAGGTTGTCCCGACGCCGTTCTATAAGCGTCAAAAATAGAATTCGGTTTTTGGTCTTAGGTTTTAGGTTTTTGCAGAGGCCGAAGACCCAAGGCCAGAGACCGATCTCATACTTTATGTCAAACATCCCTGAGAATCTCCGCTACAGCAAAGACCACGAATGGGTTGCCGTCGATGGCGATGTCGCCACGATCGGCATTACCGACTATGCACAGCATAGCCTGGGCGACGTTGTTTATATCGACATGCCGCGCGCAGGCGACAAGTTTTCGACGCACGAGGCCTTCGGCTCGGTCGAGTCGGTCAAGGCCGTGTCCGAGATCTTTACGCCCGTCGGCGGCGAGGTCACCGAGGTGAACGAGGGCCTCAACGATACGCCCGAGGTCGTCAATTCCGACCCATACGGCGGCGGCTGGATGGTCAAGGTCAAAATGGACAACCCCGGCGAAGCCGACGCAATGCTGGCGGCCGTCGAATATGAAGAGTATTTAGCCGCGAGTGCGTAAGACCGGTCTTTGGTTTTTGGCCTTCGGTCTTTGGCCTTAGGTTTCCGGCGAGCGTTCTCTTTCAAAGACCAAAGACCTAAAACCGAAGACCAGATGCGTTACATTCCAAATTCGCCCGAAGAACGTCAGGAAATGCTGGCCGTTGTCGGCCTGTCGGATGCCGGCGAGTTGTTTCGCTCGATCCCGGCTGATGTTCAGCTAAACAGAAAACTCAACATAACCGACGCACTGGCCGAAAGCGAGGTCATCGCCGAGATGGAGGCGATGGCGGCGAAGAACACCGCGGCGACGAAGCCGTCTTTTTTGGGCGCCGGTGTCTATGCGCATTACTCGCCGACGATCGTCGATCATCTGATCCAGCGGTCGGAGTTCTTTACTTCATACACGCCGTACCAACCCGAGATCTCGCAGGGCACGCTTCAGTACATTTTTGAATTCCAAACCTTGGTCTGCCAGCTCACGGGAATGGAGGTCGCGAACGCATCGATGTACGACGGCTCGACCGCGATGGCCGAGGCCTACCTGATGGCCCAGCGAGTGACGCGGCGAAACAAGATCGTCGTAGCGACATCTGTGCATCCCGAATATCGCGCCGTCGCGCGCACTTACACGCAGCACGGCGATGCCGAGATCGTCGAGGTCGGGTTTGACGAAGAGACCGGCCGTGTGGCTGATCTTTCGGCGCTTGATGAGGCGACGGCCGCACTCGTGGTCCAGTCGCCAAACTTTTTTGGCTGCATCGAAGACCTGACGGCCCTGGCCGATGCTGCGCACGCGGTCGGCGCATTGTTTGTCGTCGTCGTCACCGAGGCGATCTCTTTCGGATTGCTCAAGTCGCCCGGAGCGTGCGGCGCAGACATCGTCGTC
>CAZSOE010000114.1:0-6535 GCA_964608335.1 uncultured Chloracidobacterium sp. | reverse complement strand
GAAACGAACATGACCGACATTTTTCGCGCGGTCATCGAGCAGGACCCGCTGCCGCCGTCCGCTGTTGCGGTCGAAGTCGCACGCGCCGGTTTCGATCAGGTTGATATCGGTGCGAACCGCGCCCGGCCGACTGTGCCGCAGATCCGGGCGGTCCGCGCGCAACAGTTACGCGGCGACCTCGACAACATTGCGTTGAAGGCGCTAAAGAAGGAGCCCGAACGACGTTATTCCTCGGTCGAGAAGCTCTCGGACGACATTCACCGGTATCAGCGTGGGCTGCCGGTCAGCGCGCGGGCCGATACATTCGCCTATCGCGCACAGAAGTTCTTCGGGCGTAACCGGACGGCGGTCGTCGCTGCTGGGCTCGTCGTACTGGCGCTCATCGGCGGGCTCTTTGCAACGCTGTGGCAGTCGCGTGTCGCGAGCCGTGAACGCGACCAGGCGCAGCGCGAACGGGACAAGGCCGAGCAGCTTAATGCCTTTCTGCAGGGAATTCTCTCAGCAGCCTCACCGAACGAGAAGGGGAAAGATGCAAAAGTGATCGAGGTGCTCGATGATGCCGCTGCCCGCCTCGACGCAGAGTTGGCGAACCAGCCCGAACTCAAGGCCAAGGCGTTGACCACGATCGGGATGACCTACAACGAGCTTGTGCTTCCGGAAAAGGCAGAGGCGCGGCTTCGCGAAGCGCTCAGGATATATGAGGGACTATATCCACCCGAGAATAAGGACCGCCTTCAGTGCGCCTTGTACCTCGGCGAAAGCCTGGTCAACCAGTACAAGCTCGACGAAGGCGAAGCCCTGATCCGCTCCGTGATCGACATCGATCGCGGGCTAGGCCCGGACCAACGGTGGCAGTTAGCACGGGCCTTATTCTTTCTGGGCGAACTAAAAGTGCGACAGGCAAAGTACCCCGAGGCCGAAACCGTCCTGAACGAAGCCATCTCGGTTTGCGACAACGTCGGGGCGGCGTTTGACTGTGCCTATTACAAACTCTCGCTCGGACGCACGAAGCAGTTCAGTGGCGACCTCGACGGGGCCGAGGCGATCTTTCGGCAGTCACTGGCAGTATTTCAGGCACAACCCGACCGCTACGCGATCCAGATCGCCGATACGTCTGTGAATCTTGGCGATGGCCTCATTACAAAAGGTAACTATGATGAAGGCATCCGTCTGCTCAGGAACGCCGATGCGATCTATCAAAACAACCTTGGCGATTCGCTGTCTCTCGTGGTTTCCCAGTTCTACCTAGGCCGCGCCTACCTGGATCAACACGACAATGTCGCCGCGATGAGCTACGCAAAACGCGCGATCGAGATTGCGCGACGGATCAATTGGACCGAGAACCGGAATTTTGTCGGCGCGCTCAGGGTGATGGGTTTGAGCCTGACGCGGCTCGGACGGCCAAAAGAGGGCGAACCGTTCCTTCGTGAGTCGCTCAAAAGCGCCACACAATTCCTGAGCGCCGATGATGCCAGGATCGCGGACGTCAAGAGTGCCCTCGGCGAGTGTTTGATCGCGAGCCAACGGTATGACGAAGCTGAACGGCTATTGCTTGACGCTCTCTCGAGTCAAACCTCTTACCCGCAGCCCAAGATCGAATCGATCCGCGAGACCCGGCGCAGACTGGTCATGCTTTACACGCGATCGGGGCGGCCGGCCCGGGCAGTGAACTACAGAGCCTCGGGCTGAAATTACTTCCCGATCAGCCTGATGATCATCTTTGATTCATCCGATTTGCCCGAGAGTGGGGCAAAGTTGTAGTTCGAGCGGCCGTCCTCGCGTTCGAGAACGAGCTTGAACGAGCCGCCTTTTAATTGGAACAGGCGCACAAAGCGGTTGTTGACCTCCACCTTCTTGATGTTGCTGTCAGAGGTTTCAAAAGTGTGCTCGTTCGTATCGCCCTCAAACCTGACGATGCTCCGCGATATATAAAGCGAGCCCTGACAGGTGCGCGAGAAAACTCCGTCGTGATCGTGGATGACGCGAAGGACCGCTGCACCGCCGAGGCTAAGAGACTGCTTCCAATGACGTTCGGCCTCGTTAAAGTTCTTGAAGCCGTATAGATTCAGATAGCCCAGAAGCTGAAAGGCGCGCGGATTACGAGGCTGCAGATTTGTGGCGCGAATAAGCAGGTCGTTCGCCTGCTTGTAATTCCGGCGGACGTCGTAGGCCTCGATGGCATCCTCGATCAGCGAGCTGTACGATTCGCCGCCGCGCGTCGGACCCGACCGGCTGCCCGTCATCCCGCCGCGATAGTTACGACGGACCGCGTCGATCACACCCGGCCGGGCACCGGCCGCGACAAGTTCGGCTTCGATCGCCGGCGTGAGTCGAAAATCCACACCGTGCTCCCTGATGACCTGAATGATGTCGGCCGTCTGAAACTGACGCGATCTCAGCGTCTGAACGAGGCGGTCGCGCGTTACCGGGCTGCCCTGATACTGCGCCGAGACCGCCACCGGAAGAGCAATCACTACGAAAGAGAACACAGCAAGCAGAAGTTTCGACCTCCGGCTGCAAGACCTGCTGAACATAATACTTCTCCCCATGAACCTCACCGGCCGCTGATACAGTTCCGCTGAACGAGCCGAATTATCATCTGCGCCTCCTGGACTGTCCCAGTTGTCCCGGGCGCAAAATACCAAACATCCTGACGTCCGTCCTTATAGGTCGTCATGCTGAAGACCGCGACCATTATACCGCCCATCATGTATGGATCCTCTTGTCGAAGCCCCGAGACCTGTCCGCGGTCGAACTCGAAGAATTTCTGGTCGGACTGGACCGTCACAAACCCTGAGCCGACATGCAGGAATTCCCTGTGCGGAGTTCCGGCCAGATGATAGACGGGTATAGCAACACTCCCGCCGCGATCGATTGCGAGCTGTGCATATCGCTCAGCCTCGCCAAAATTCTGAACGATCAAATTGCCTGCCGCGACCAGCGTATATGCTTCGAAGCGCGCCGGTGCGGCGCGGATCGCTTGCGTTCCAAGGTCTATCGTGCTTCTCGAGGCCGCGGCTATGTCCGATGGTGTGGACATGGGATTGAGCCGCGTCAGCAGCTCGACACCCTGAAAGTAGAGCTGGTCATACTTTTCCGCGGCGAGATCGCGGGGGGCCGCCGGCATACTCTTCGTCCGGCCCCGCGCGGTGCCGGCGTAGCGATAATTGGCATCGACCGCCTCGAGGATCTGAATCTCCGCCCCGGCGGCGCGGAGTTCCTGGCCGACGGCGGCTGTCAACTCAAAGTCAACGCCCGATATCTTGATCTGCTTGACGATGACAGGCACGGCGAACTGTTTCGACCTGACGACCTTTAGAAGCCGGTCCTTCGTGACCGGCGAGCCGGTGTACTTCTGCGCGAACACAGTGGCCACCGCCGTCAATATGGCCACCGCCGCTAAGGTTGGGATCAGAAACGTCCGTCTCATGCTCTTCTAACAATCTCCGGTCAACGCGCATCGCGGATTTGGCTTTGTTGCCGGTTTGGTCGGTCTTTTCGACGGTGGCTGAGCTGCGCGCTTTGGCGGTTGACCGGGCCTCGCCGGCTCGGTCTCGCGGGGCGTCGATTCGATCGGCGTCAGGTCGAGAGGCGTTGCCGTTGGTTCTGCCGCGCGCGTGACCGGTTGCTCGGATCGAAGCGGTTCCGGCGTCGGCGTTTCGGCCCGGAGCGTTCTGACATCCGCACCGGCATTGGAATTCTTCGGACCGTTCGCTGCCGGCGTTTCCGACGATGATCCAAGGCTGAAGATCACGATCGGGACGATCAGGAACATTGCGAGCAGCAGCGCCCCGGCCGCACCGGCGACCGCATAGTGGATCCAGGTCAGGTTCGCGAAGAACGACGATCCCGAACCGGCCTGGGCCACGACTGGGGCGGCGGGCAATGCGCTCTCGCCGAGGCGCGTCTCTTTTGCTTCGGGTGAGGTGACGACCGCGGCGACCGCAGCGATAGATTCACCCGGTGTCGCCAGCCGCGTTTCCTTGTTGAGGAACTCTTCCGAAACGTGCGCGACGGGGGGCGCGAGTGTATCGGGATGCGAGACAGGCGGCGGCGTTACCCGCCGCTGCGCGGCCCGGCCACCCGGGTCCGTGATCCTTCGCATTGCCCCGCGCTCCGCAAAGCCGGCGTCGAGCAGGAACTCGCGAAAATCACCCGCCGTCTGAAATCGTTCGTCGGGCTCCTTTTTAATCGCCCGCATGATCGCCTGTTCGACAATGTCGGGGATGTCCGTTTTGATCGTTCGCGGCTCGGGCGGATAGCTTTCGGTCTGGAGCTTCATCAGCTCGAATTCATTCTCGGTGTCGAACGGGGCGCGTCCCGTCAGCACTTCGTAGAGCATCATTCCGAGTGCGTAGGTGTCGGACCGCGCGTCGGTCTCTAGGCCTTTGACCTGCTCAGGCGCCATGTATTCGAGCGTGCCGATAATGTTGCCCGCACGGGTCATGCGATTCGAACCGAGTAGGCGGGCGATGCCAAAGTCGAGCACCTTGAGCTGGCCCGCCTCGGTCAACATCATGTTCGCGGGCTTGATGTCACGGTGGATGATGCCGTAGTCGTGCGCGTGGTTTATACCGTCGAGGATCTGGCAGAAGACCGGGATGAATTCGTCCGCATCAAGCGCCCCGCGACGCGAGAGTATCTCGTCGAGCGATTGGCCGCGGACGTATTCGAGCACCATGTACAGCTCGTCACCCTGTCGGAACAGCGCATAGAGCGTCGCGATGTTCGGGTGGTTGAGTTTGGCGAGCGTCACCGCCTCGGAACGAAACCGTTCGACGATCGCCGTCTGACTGGCAAGCTCGGGCCGCAGCGATTTTATCGCCACCTCGCGGTCGAGCATCGTATCGATGCCCTTATAGACCGCACCCATTCCGCCTTCGCCGAGCTTCTCGACGATCTTATATTGACCTATTACACGTCCGATCATTACTGGGTCGGGACCTCTATCTCCTTTGTTATAGGTACGTTACGGGCCACGCCGGTCTCCTCGGCCGGCAATGCGCGAACGATCGCCACTGTAATGTTATCGTTTCCTCCACGCTGTTTTGCAAGCTCCACGAGCCGCTCGACTGCAAGATGTATCTCATCGCTGTCGTTCCAAATGCGTGCGATCTCCTCGTCAACTACCATATCGCACAGCCCATCGGAACAGAGCAGGAACTCGTCACCCTCGATCACCTCGAATGGTCCCGATATCTCGACCTCGACGTGCGGCTGGGTACCGACGGCGCGCAGGATGACGTTCTTATCGTCGTGCGTTTGCGCCTCGTCAATACTAAGCAGACCCATCTTGACCATTTCCATCACCTGCGAGTGGTCCATCGTCAGCAGGTCCATGTGGTTGTTCCGAAGCCGATATAGACGGCTGTCGCCGACATGCGCGATCCATGCCGCATTGTCGCGAATGACGAGCGCGACGACGGTCGTGCCCATTCCGAACAATCTCGTGTCGGCGATCGACGAATCGAAGATCTCGGCGCTTGCCTGCTCGATGGCTTGGCGCAACGCCTCCTCGACCGGGCTCGACCCGTTGTCATAAAAATAGCGCCCGATCAGGTCGACCGCCATCTCGCTGGCAACTTCGCCCGAGCTGTGTCCGCCCATCCCGTCCGCGACGATGGTCAGCGTACCGCGATTCAGTTTGTCCGCCGGGACGGACGGGCTGATGTGCCGGCCGTTGTCCTCGTTGGTCTCGCGGACGCATCCGGGATCGGTCAAAATGCTCGCCGCGACGGTTAGCGGCTGCGGAGTGTATTCTTGTGTCTCATGCATAACTTCTTTCTCTCAAGCGGCGCCTCGATAAGCGCCTATTTCAGTTTTTTCATCGAGAAGGTGACTACCTTCTTTCGCGTCGTGATCTCAACGGGTACAGTCTGCTCTTCGTAGCCGTCACGCTTGAGCGTCACATATACGACGTCGTTCTCGGCGCCTTCCAGCTCGACCGGAGTTCGTCCGATCATTTGCCCGTCGCGCCAGACCTCAGCCGAACCTTCACTTATGTCGACCGACACACGTGGGCGGCCGACGCTGTCGGGCTGACCGGTTTGGGCAGTGATCCGCTCCGTTCGTGGCGTTGAGGGTCTGGTGTTCTGCGGCTGTTGCGGAGTGCGATTCCCGACGACGGATCCGCCGCCGCCGCTGTCCGGGCCGCTCACCGCCCAGATGACGATACCTATGACGATGAAGACGAGGATCGCGCCACCGGCCGCTGCGGCTATCGGCATTACGCGGATTCCCGCGTTCGGGACGGGCGGCTCGACGGCTCCGGTTTCGGCATGAGGCGTCGCCGGTAGCGGTTTCGGCTGCGGCTTGGGTGCGAACCTCTTCAGCACTTCGCCGAGGGCTGGCTTCCTTGCCTCCTGCGGCTGATATCGTCGCAGCGCCGCGCGAATATCCGCGAGCAGATCGTTCACGCTTTGATATCGACTTCGCCGGTCGGCGGCCAAACAGCGCGCGACGATCTTCGACACTTCGGGTGTAACGGCCGGGTTGATCTTCTCCGGTTCGTCAAATTTCGCGGTCGTGATCTGGA
>CAZSOE010000113.1:0-6560 GCA_964608335.1 uncultured Chloracidobacterium sp. | reverse complement strand
CCGCGGCCAAATGATGCGGGCCCGAACGCTCAATTATTAGCTTTTTTGAATTTGACGCCGATGCTCTCGGCGCCGGTCGATACGGGTGCGACTCGATGCCCGCGACAGGCCCCGAAAGCTCGGCGTTAAGTGTATTCGGCCACTAGCGGGACAACAAAGAGACGAGAAATTACGTCAATCTAACGGCTATGAAGAGAAGGATCGGTCATCGAAAACTGCGGTTCCTGCATACGGTCTTTGCCGTCGAACGCGACCTCATTGTCGGCGGCCAGGCGGTGATGGAGGGTGTTATGATGCGCACGCCATCGGCCTACGCGATCGCCTGTCGCCGTCAGGACGGCTCGATCGTACACACGGCCGAAAAGCTGCCGAGGTGGAGCGACAAATACAAGTGGCTCAACACACCGGTGCTTCGGGGGGCCGCGACGCTGATACAGTCGCTCGCTTTGGGCATCAAGGCGCTCAATTTCTCGGCCCGCATTTATGAGGAAGATCTCAACGCACGGGAAGAGTTGGCAAAGGCAAGGACGGGTGAAACGCAGGTCGCCTATGTCGAAGGAACCGAGGACGAGAACTTCACAAAGGCACCGGCCAAGGTCGTGATGCCCCCGGAGAGCAAGGTGAAAAAGGCGGGCCAGTCGGCCAGCGCCGTCGGCTCGATCGCCTTCGCACTGCTTTTCAACATCGCACTCTTCATCGTCGCGCCGCTCGTGCTGACGAATCTGCTGTTCATCGGTCTGGGATGGGCCGAAGGTCCTGTCTTTGCCGCGGACGCCGGTTGGTGGGAAACGATCAAGGCCTACGTCTGGAAGATCAAGCTCGATTCGTTCGGAACCTGGGTCGGATTCAACCTGATCGACGGTCTGATCCGCATGACGTTCTTCATCTTCATGATCGTGTCGATGTCATGGCTCAAGGACATCCGCCGTGTCTTCGAGTATCACGGTGCGGAGCACAAGACGGTGTTCACGTGGGAACGCGGCCTTGAACTCACGCCGGACAACGCCACCGAGCAGCGGCGCCAGCACCCGCGTTGCGGCACGTCGTTCCTGATGGTCGTCATGCTCGTCGCGATCGTGCTGTTTTCGGTGATCAATTTCGAAGCAATGTGGATGAACCTCGTCGTACGTATCGCGTTGATGCCGCTGGTCGCCGGATTGTCCTATGAGGTCATCCGTTACGCAGCCAAAAAGGAATCGGGCGCGATCTTCAAGTTGATGACCAGGCCGGGTCTGTGGCTGCAGAACATTACGACCCAGGAGCCCGACAAGGAGCAGCTCGAGGTCGCGATCAAAGCGCTGGACGAGTCGCTCAAACTGGAACCCGCGACCGCAAATTAACCACATAGGGAACATAGAAACATAGAGATACGGGCATTGGCCCTATGTTCCTATGTTTCTATGTGGTGAACATTTCTTATGTTCGAGAAGCTTGCACAAATAGAAAAGACCTACGAGGAACTGACCGATCAGATCTCGCAGCCCGAGATCATGTCGGACATGAAAGCCTACGCCAAGGCGATGAAGCAGCATCGCTCGCTTGGCGAGATAGTCGAGAAGTATCGCGAGGTCAAGAAGATGCAGGAGGACCTCGCGGGAGCCCGCGACCTGCTCGCGCTTGCCGACGACGACGAGATGCGCGAGATGGCGAATCTCGAGATCGCCGCGATCGAGGAGAAACTGCCGCAAGCCGAGGAAGAACTGAAATTTCTGCTCCTTCCGAAAGATCCGAACGACGAAAAGAATGTCATTCTGGAAATACGTGCCGGTACGGGCGGTGACGAGGCGACGCTATTCGCCGGCGAGATCCTGCGTATGTACGCCCGATACGCCGAGCGACAGGGCTGGAAGATGGAGATCATGGGTGCCTCGGACACCGGCGTCGGCGGTATAAAAGAAGCGACCGCGATGATCGAGGGCGACAGCGTCTATTCGAAGATGCGCTTCGAGTCGGGCGTGCATCGCGTCCAGCGTGTGCCGCAAACGGAATCCAGCGGGCGCATTCATACCTCGGCGATCACCGTCGCGGTCCTGCCCGAGGCCGAGGAGGTCGACGTCCAGATCGACCAGAACGACCTTCGCATCGATACGTTTTGCTCGAGCGGGCCGGGCGGGCAGTCGGTCAACACGACATATTCCGCTGTTCGTATCACTCACCTGCCGACGAACACTGTCGTCTCTATGCAGGACGAGAAATCGCAGATAAAGAACCGCGAAAAAGCGATGCGCGTTCTTCGCGCCAGATTGCAGGAGATCGAAGAACAAAAACAGCACGACGCGCTTTCGGCCGAACGCAAAAGCATGGTCGGCAGCGGCGACCGCTCCGAGAAGATCCGCACATACAACTTCAAAGAAAATCGCGTCACCGACCACCGCATCGGGATGACCGTTCACCAACTCGACCTCGTCCTCGACGGCCAGCTCGACGACTTTATCGAAGCCCTAAGAACGCATTACCAGACCGAAAAACTCAAAGCAGAGGCGGTTGCCGTCTGATGTCGCGCGCGACCCGTCTTTATCTGATCCGACACGGCCAGTCCGACGGCAATGCCGAGGGGCGCTTTGGCGGGCACGGGCCGACGCCATTGTCGAAACTGGGGCAGGAGCAAGCCGAGCGGACGGCAAAGGCGCTGGCCAAAGAAGGCGTTGATGTGATCTATTCGAGCGATCTGCTGCGCTCGGTCCAGACGGCCGATGCCCTCGCAAAGCTCATCGAAAAAACTGTTCATCAAACCACTGCGTTTCGCGAACGCCACGTCGGGGTCCTCGAAGGGCTGACCTTTGACGAGTCAAAACAGAAGTTCCCGCGCGACTATTACGCACTCATCAACCGCAGCGTCCATCACGTGATCACCGAGGGCGAAAGCTATCGTCACCTGCTTCGCCGTGCAACGACAGAGCTGAGAAACATTCTCCGCAACCACCAGGGCGAACGCATCGCCATCTTTTCTCACACTGGCGCCATATGCTTTCTCACGCTCCATCTTATTGGGGCTATACATCGCGGAACCAAAAACACGCCGTGGCTGATCACTTCAAACTGCGGCATCAACCGCTTCGAGATCCGCGGCCCCCGCAACATCCGTGTCCTCGCCCTCAACGACACCCGCCACCTCACCGCCGCGACCGGCAACGACGCCTTCGCCGCGAGGTAAGCCAAACTTATTGACTTTCAAACCATTTGCCTTAAGAATCGTATTAGTCGCCAAAGACATGATCTTGAGGTTAGGGAACATGAAGTATTTAGTTCTGATAGGCGTTCTTTTCTCGTCGTCATTGTTTTGTAATTCCGTCGCCGCGCAAACTGAAGATTGCCGCCAGCTCAGCGGACTGCCGATGGCCATCGGCGCCGCGGCGATCTGCGGCGAGGTGAAGCTGCGTGGGCTGATAAAGGGCGAGCTTAGGCCGTCGATCCATGTAGCTCTTCTCGTCGGCGGCGTTCAGGTCGAGCGAATGACGCTCAACGAGACCGGCTACTACTTCTTCCGAAGGGCGCCGAGTGACAATTCAGCCCTTGTTTTTGAGGTAAACAACCTTGAAGTCGGGCGCGTTCAGCTCGCGGCGGGCGTAGGCAGCAGCGTCAGGCGTGACATTGAGGTCGACATGCAGTCGATCAGAAACGCCCAGACAGCCCCGGGCGTCGTGTCGGCAACGGCGGCCTATCATCGGACGCCCGAAGCCGACCGCAATTTTAGTGCCGCCATGGCGTCGGCACGGGCGAAACGCACCGACGAGGCGATCGGGCTCTTTGCACGAATTGTGGCCGACGATCCGAAGGATTTTGTAGCCTTGACCGAACTGGGCACGCTTTATTTCGGAGCGGCCAGGAATAGTGAGGCCGAAGCGGCCTACGACCGTGCGGTCGAACTAAAAGCAGATTTTATGCCCGCGCTCATGAATCTTGGCAAACTCTGCGTGTCGGAGAAGAAGTTTGACAAGGCCGCCGCGACGTTTTTTAAGGCTGTTACGGCTGATCCCAAATCTGCCGACGCTTTCCACTATCTCGGCGAGACCTACCTGCAAATGAAGCAGGGCAACAAGGCTGTGATCGCACTCAACGAGGCCCTTCGGCTGGCACCGACAGAAAAGGCCGACATCCACCTGCGGCTCGCCACCCTATACAATGCAGCCGGGGCGAAGGACCGTGCCGCCAACGAATACAAACTCTTCCTTGCGAAGGTCCCGAATCATCCGGAAAGGGACAAGCTCGAAAAGTACATTCGCGACAATACGAAGTAGTTCGACAGAACAAAAAGCGAGCCGGGAGTTTTGAACTCCCGGCCCTTTCATTTCCAACAATGGTTCGACTAGAAGTCGTATCGGAACGCGAACTGCATCACGCGCTTGTCGCCCTGGATCCCGGTGAACTGCCCGAATCCCGTTGGGGCATTCGCACCGGTGAAGGCCGGCGGGTTATAGCCCAGTGCGCGGAGGCTGATACCGGTGAAGATCGGCGTGTTGGTGATATTGAACACTTCCCACTTGATGCTGATCTTGTGACCTTCCGACCACGGCATACCGAAGGACTTCGCCAGACCCATATCCGCGACGTAGAACGCCGGGAACCGGAGAATATTCCGGTCGCCGGTCTCACCGGGCAGCGGACTGCGGAAGCTCTTGTAAGCTGCCAGCGGGTCCTTGAACATGTTAGGCAGGTTGCCGCTTCCGGGGCCGTTCGGGTAGAACACACCTGTCTCGATCGGCCTGGTTTGAACGCCGGCGCTCTTGAGGTTCCAGTTGGTCACCCAGCCGGCGTTGTCGAAGTACTTGAAGACGGTCCCGATCGGGTCGCCCGAATTGTATCGGACGATCGTCGAGATCTGCCATCCGCCAAGTATCGCATTGACGACCGAGTTCGAATCGCCAAGGAACCGACGTCCGCGTCCGAACGGCAACTGCCACACCGCGTTAAAGTTCACGATGTGACGCAGGTCGAAGTCCGAAGGAGCATAGTTGTCCCCCTGACGCAAGGGGTTCAGGATGAATGCCCCTCCGAACGCACCCGAGGTCTGCAAACCCGATGTGTCGTCCATCGACTTGCCAAACGTGTAGTTAAAGTCCCACGTCAGCGTGCTGAGACGCTGCCTGATCGACAGCGTGCCGGCGTGATAGTTGGACTTTGCGATCGTTCCGAAGGAATCGAGAGCTCCATACTGGCTCTGATAGAAGAGCCGGCGGCCCGAGAAGTTGTCCAGGACGCTCTGCATATCCGACCAGTCATTGTCGCCGATACAGAAGATTGCCGTTTCATAGATCGCCTGAGCGTTGTTGAGACCAGGCGTCGAACATCCAAATCCCGCGAACAGCGTCGACAGGGTACCGGCGCCATAGAGGTTGTCCCAATAGGCTGAGCCCGCTACCTGTGCCGTCGGCGTATTCGCACGCTTGAGGATCTCAAGCCGGCTTGCTTCCGTGTACCAGTCGATACCCGAGAGCGGATCGCGGATGTTGTTCGGCGTCATAACGTCGCGCGTTGCCAGCAGGTTGCGGGCAAGGCGGGCGATATACGACACTTCGACATACATCTTCTTCGGTGCCTCGCGGCCGAACGTCAGGTTCCACGAGTAGTTGACCGGCGACTTAACGCCGCGGTCGAGCGACGACTCAATGCGGCGGGCGAAATTCGCCGGCTGCTGGAGCGGGAACGTCAGGCTGCCTGGAACGACCACACCCGGCAGAGTGCGGATAGTCTGGCCAAGCCCCGTAAACAGCGGGGCCGGATTGGTCGTGATGTTGAACGTGTTGGCCGGTGTCGTGTATCGCGATACAAAGCCAAGCGTGTTCGCCGCGTCGAACTGCACCGCCAACTGCTGACCAAAGTAGTCGTTGGTCATTGCGAATCCGCCTCGGATCACCGAAGTAGTACCCGAGCCGAACATCTTCGACAAGATCCCGCTCGAGAAGTTTGGCGACCACGAGACCGAGACCCTCGGTTGCCAGTTATTCTTGTCCCATTCGTAGAAATCAGGCTTGCCGTTTGCCGGCCCGGCCTTGTCCACGGTGATGAGCTCAGTGTAGTTCTGACCTTGAAATGCCGCGGCTTTACGTCGTTCGAAGTAAACATCCAGCGGGATGTTCGGCGCGGCCTGGAACCCTTGGGTCTCATAGACCGGACGGCTAAGGCCGTAGCGGAGTCCGAGATTGAGGGTCAGGTTCGGCCGAAGCTTCCAACTGTCCTGTGCGTAAAAGTCATATTCCTCGGTCGCAAACTCGCGCACGGTCGGCTGACCGTTCACCGGGCGTCCGTTGATATCGAATATGAAGTTAGCGGTGTACTGATTCAGGCGTCCGATCAACGCTGCCAGCGAGGACTGGGCCGACCGGATCCATGCCGAACCGACCGTGGTTCCCGCCCCGAAATTCGCGGCGAGGTACTCATTGATCGGCGTGATCAGGGAGCTGCCCGAACCCGGATAGAAACCGAAGTTCGTCGTCCCGTTGTCGAAGGCCGACGCAAGGTTGGTCCGCTTGTTGCGGATGACGCGAAGGTTCGTACCGAACTGCCAGGTATGATCGCCGCGCACCCACGTCAAGTCATCGGTGATGTTGTGCGTCGGATTG
>CAZSOE010000112.1:0-6600 GCA_964608335.1 uncultured Chloracidobacterium sp. | reverse complement strand
TGGATCGTTAAGCAAGAGCCCACGGCGTATTCTTGGGACGATTTTGTCAAAGACGGCAAAACGGAGTGGACCGGTGTGCGTAACTTCAAGGCGCGTAACAATCTTAAGGCAATGAAGGCCGGCGATAAGGTCTATTTCTATCACTCGGTCGTTGGCAAGGAGATCGTCGGTATCGCGGAGGTATCGAAGGAGGCATTTCCCGACCCGACCGACAAGGCGTGGCACGCGGTTGAGCTGAAGCCCGTCAAGCCCCTCAAGAAGCCGGTGACACTCGAGGCGATGCGCGCGAACAAGGCGCTCGCGAACATCTATCTGATCCGCCAGCCCAGGCTGTCGGTTATGCCTATCGCAAAGGACGAATATCAAGAGATCCTGAGCATGTCGAAGTAAGAGTGACGGTTTAGCCGTTGCTTGCGTCGAATAGTTGCCGGTCGGCCCAAACGCCTAAAGGCGTCACTCATACGAGATGCTGAAAGACGCTGTTGCCCATTACCACGAACTGCTCACGGACAAGGCGCTTGGTGCAGAGTCGCAGGCGGTCCTCGACGCCGGTCTTGAAAGCTCAAAACTCATCTTCGGCGGCCGCCGGCTGACACCGTACCTTCGCCCGCACTTTGTTATGCACACCGACTGGGACCGCATTCGCAAGATATGCGGGACCGTTTTCGGAGCGTTGCAAAGGGTAAAAGACGCCGCGGTTGAGGACGGATCGCTCCTCGACGAGCTTGGCATTACCGAGGTCGAACGCGACCTGATCAAGATCGATCCCGGCTATTCGCACGTGTCGCCGAACGCGCGGCTCGATTCGTTTCTTGCTGACGACGTTTATTCGTTCGTCGAGTTGAACGGCGAGAGTCCTGCGGGCGTGGCGTTCGCAGATTCGGCAACCGGGATATTCGAGACGCTCCCGGTGATGAAAAAATTCAGCGAGCGTTATTCGGTGACGGGCCTCGAAGGGCGCTCGAAGATGCTCGACGTCCTGCTGCGGTGTTACGAAGAGTTTCTCGGCCGGAAGCCCGAACGAGATCCGACGATCGCTATCATCGACCTCAAGGACCTGCCGACGATCAAGGAGTTCGAGCTTTTCAAGGAGTATTTCGAATCGCAGGGCTTCCGTTGCATCATCTGCTCACCCGACGAACTGGAATTCAAGGGCGAGCTTCTTCGATATCACGACGGCTCGGTCATCGACATTGTTTACAAGCGGCTGCTCGTTAACGAATACCTCCCGATAATGGAAAAACACTCGGCGTTGCTCGATGCATACCGCGCCGGCGCCGTCTGCATGGTCAATAGTTTCCGCGGCAAGCTTGTGCATAAAAAGGCCGTCTTTGCGGTGCTAACGAACGAGCGATATGCTCACCTGTTCAGCGCCGAACAGCAGGCCGCGATCGAGGCTCACGTGCCGTGGACGCGCGTCTTTCGCGAAGAGAAGACGGTCAACCGCGGCGAGACGATCGACCTTGCCGAATGGACGCGCCGAAATTCGCGCAGCCTTGTCCTGAAACCGAATGATGATTACGGCGGCCACGGCATCTATATCGGGTGGAATTCGAGCGAGTCGGAATGGGACGACGCGATAGCGTCCGCGCTTGCAGACGGCGATTATCTGATTCAGGAACGCGTCAAAACGGCGAAGGAGTTCTTCCCGACGATCACCAACGATGCCGGCGATTGGGAGATGGTCGAGCAGCTTGTCGACCTTGACCCACTGCTCTTTTTGGGCGAGGTCGGCTCGGCATTTACGCGACTCTCGTCGTCCGAACTGGCGAACGTTTCCAGCGGCGGCGGAATGGTACCGACGTTTATTATCGATAACAAATGACTCAACCTTCGAGTAGATCGCGCCTTCGTGAATTGACCGACGATTATCTGCGCCTTGAGAAAAAGCTCAAGCTCGGCGGCGGGCCGGAGAAGATCGACAAGACCCACAAGCAAGGCAAGTTGACCGCCCGCGAGCGGATCGATCTGCTGCTGGATAAGGACACCTTTAGCCAGGAGATCGGCCTCCTCGTCGCGTACGACCAATACGACGGACAGGCGCCGGCGGCCGCGGTTGTCACGGTTGTAGGCAAGATACACGGAAGGGAATGTGTCGTTGTTGCCAACGACGCGACGATCAAGGCGGGCGCGTGGTATCCCGAGACGATAAAGAAGATGCTCCGCGCCCAGGAGATCGCGATGCGCAATCGCGTGCCGATCGTGTATCTTGTTGATTCTGCAGGGGTTAACTTGCCCTATCAGGGTGGGGTTTTTCCGGGTCAATACGGCGCGGCGAGGATCTTTTATTACAACTCGATCATGCGGCATTACCTGAAAGTTCCGCAGATCGCGGCCGTGATGGGAATGTGCGTCGCCGGCGGTGCGTATCTGCCGGCGCTCAGCGATGTGATCCTGATGGTCGAAGGCACTTCGTTCATGGGGCTCGGCGGCGCGAACCTCGTCAAAGGCGCGACCGGACAGACGATCGACAACGAAACGCTCGGCGGCGCGATGACGCACAACGCGATCTCCGGCGTCGCGCATTACCGGACGAAGGACGACAAAGAGTGTCTGGCGAAAATCAGGCAATTGATCTCTGAGCTGCCGTCGTTTAGAGACCGGGCTTCAGTCGGCCCTGACGCCGGCAGGAAGGCGCCTAAAGGCGGGACTCAAAACTTCTACGACATCCTCCCGGCGGATCACCGCGCGCCTTATGACATGCACGCCGCGCTGAACACATTCCTCGACGGCGAGATCGATGAATTCCAGGCGGATTTTGCAAAGGAGATGATCTGCGGGACGGCTCGGATCGGCGGCATTCTGGTCGGCGTCATCGCCAACAGCCGGGGAATGACGCGGCCGGCGAAAGAGGGCGAGGCACCGCGGTTCGGCGGTATCGTTTACACGGAGTCGGCCGAGAAAACGGCGTATTTTATCGAGAATTGCGACCGTCACGACACGCCGCTCCTGTTCGTGCAGGACGTCTCGGGTTTTATGGTCGGGGCCGAGGCAGAGGCGAGCGGCATCATCCGCGCCGGTGCGCGATTTGTCGAGGCAATGGCGTGTGCCAAGGTGCCGAAGATCGTCCTGACCGTTAACCACGCCAGCGGCGCGGGCTATTACGCTATGGCCGGGCAGGGCTTCGATCCGGATTTCATCTTCTCGCTTCCGACGGGCCGGATGGGGGTGATGGAAGGCGACTCGGCCGTCCAGGCCATATTCGGCACGCAGCTCGAAAAGCTAAAAAAAGAAGGCAAGTCACCGGACGCCGCTCTCGAGGCCGCGATGGAAAAGGTCCGCCAAACCTACGACCGCGAACTCGACGCGAAACACGCCGCCGCCCGCGGTCTCGTCGACGCTATCGTTACGCCCGAGACCGTTCGCGATGCGTTGATACTGGCTCTGCAGACCTGCCAGAACACTATCAAGCCGCACATCGGGGCGTTTGTTTTGTAAACACTCACAGGCTCGATGTTATGAGGATCTTCTTTCTTATCGCCGCGCACACGTTGCCAATTTTCTCTGTCATCGGAGTTTCGCAAACCATCGCGCAGGACTCCGATCCATTCTTACAACGCTCGCCCAGTTACTCAATGCCGAAATCAGCAATCGATGCCAAGATCAGCGGTGATATGACCGTTGCTATGCGAATCGACGAGAAGGGCCAGCCCAAGAATGTTGTGGTTACAACCATGCCGATGTGGCCGTGTGGCGACAATCCCAAAAAAGCTCTGGAAGAGCTTTTTTCGACTATTAAGGATGCGTTCATAGCGGCGGCTTTCTCGCCCGCGATCAAAGACGGAAAACCTGTCGCGAAAGAAATCGTTTTTAGGATTACCTTGAAGAACCCGGGGGTAAATGACACGGCGGTCGAAATCGATCCCGCGACTGGTAAGCGCCGAGCCACGCGCATAATCAGCGGCGTGGTCAACGGAAGAGCGAAGTACCTTCCTAAGCCCTCCTATCCGGCGGAAGCAAAACCAAATCGCGATGGCGGTGTCGTGGACATAAAGGTCCTGATCGACGAGCAGGGAAACGTCATCCGGGCCGGACCGGTTAGTGGTGCGATTACACTTCAGAACGCCGCTCGTGATGTTGCATGCAAAGCGAGGTTTGCACCAACGCGCCTCGAAGGGCGTCCAATAAAGGTTGCGGGTGTAATCACTTATGCTTTCGTGCCCTGATCTAGAAGGAGATATTAACGGTAGGAGTGAAACGAAATGACCACATCAAAAACTCAAGTTTCGATAGAGGCAACCTTGCGGCCGGGCAGGCCCGAGGATGCGGAGGTGCTTGGGAATATTTGCTACGATGCGTTCGCGACGATCTCTCGGGCGCACAACTTTCCGCCTGATTTCCCATCGCCCGAGGCGGCGACCGGTCTTATGACGATGATGCTCGCGCGGCCCGATATATACTCGGTCGTTGCTGAAGATGCGTCGGGGAAAGTTGTTGGGAGCAACTTCTTATGGGAATCGGATACAGTCGCCGGTGTCGGACCGATCACGGTCGATCCGAATGCGCAGAATTCGTCATATGGACAAGCGATGATGCGGGACGTAATTCGGCGGTCGGATGAACAGGGCCATCCGTCGGTGCGCCTGATGCAGGCTGCGTTTCACAGCCGTTCGCTGTCGCTCTATACAAAGCTCGGCTTTGACACGGTCGAACCGATCTCGAATATGCAGGGGCCGCCGCTCGGTCTCAAGATCGACGGCTACGACGTGCGGCCGATGACCGAGGCCGACCTTGCCGGGGTCGATGCTGTCGCGCTGCGCGTCCATGGACATACCAGGCACAACGAAACTGCTGGTTCGATAGCAATGGGAACCGGGATGATCGTCGAACATGGAGGACGGATCACGGGGTATACGACGGGCCTCAGCTTTTTCGGCCACTCGGTCGGCGAAACTAATCGAGACCTTATGGCCCTGATCGGCGCCGCCGAGGAGTTCGCCGGTCCCGGGTTCCACCTTCCCACGCGCAATAGCGAGCTGATGCGGTGGTGTTTCGCCCGCGGCCTGCGCATAGTCCAGCCATTGACGTTAATGAGCCGTGGTCTTTATCAGGAACCGCGCGGGGCATTTTTGCCGTCGATCCTATATTAGCCGAAGACCGTCCCAAACCCGCCCGGGCATTGTGAGAACGGGACGCAAGTTCTCCGTCATATATTGAATCGAATAGGGTTAAGCCGTCCCATTCTCCGACGAGAATGGGACGATTTGAACCTGCGGGTCGGCATTTTCGTACCGCTGGAGTATAGTTGTTGTGATCCAAAGATCCATAGGAGAGGTGAAAGTATGAAAGGCGCGCGCTTGTTCTGTTTGGTCCTTGTTGTGATGTGTGTTTCGGCGGCGGTATTCGCACAGAAACCGGCGGCCGATGTTAAGAGTTATGTGGCGGCACGGGTGGTCCCGCCTGAGACGCTGACGATCGAGAATATTCCGTCGATCCCGATGGAGATCGCCGAGGCGACGAAGAAATTCACCGAGGCGATCCCGGTAGGCGGCGCAAGCTGGCACCCGGTCCGCCGCGAGATGCTGGCCGCAAAGCGTGCCGGCAACGTTACGCAGGTCCATATGCTGAAAACTCCGATGGGAGAGGTAAAACAGCTTACGGACTTTCCCGATCCCGTCGGCGGTGGGAGCTGGGAGCCGAACACGGGCAAGTACTTCCTTTTCTTCAAGGCGACGGGCGGCAACGAGGTCAGCCAGCTTTATCGCTATGACGGCGACACCGGCAACATTACGCGACTTACCACGAACGACCGGATGCGCATCGGCGGCGGGCCCTGGACGACCGCGGGCGACAGATATCTTTATACGGCGATCATGACGGGCGCCGGAACCACGAGCGAGACGATCAAGACCGAGTTTTGGACGATTGACCCGATGGATCCCGGCTCAGCCAAACTTCTGGTTGCTCTCGACGGAGTCGGCTGGGGGCCGGTCGATTTCTCGCCGGATGACAAGAAACTCATCATCAGCAGGGGCGTGTCGGTAAACGAGAGCTACCTTTACCTCTACGACATCGCCACGGGCGAGAAGACGCTCTTGACCCCGCAGGAAGGCAGCGAGAAGGTCGCATGGAACGGTGGCGGCTTTAGCAAGGACGGCAAGAGTATTTACGTCACGACCGACAAAGGTAGTGAATTCAGTCGACTTGCATACATGGATCTCGCGACGCGCAAGCTAACGCCCCTTACGTCGCATATAAACTGGGACGTAACCGGCGGCGAATTGTCGGAGGACGGCAAGTGGCTTGCGTTTTTGACGAACGAAAACGGCTGGTCGAAGCTTCACGTGCTCGATACCGCGACGAATAAGGAGATCAAGCTTCCGGCACTCCCGGCCGGACAGGTCGGCGGAATTCGATTTCACAAGAAAACGGGCGAGCTGGGGCTGAACATTACCTCGTTTTCGACGCTGACCGACGCTTATTCGCTGGATCTGAAGACCGGGAAACTCACGCACTGGGCAAAGACCGAGCTGAACGGCTACGACACTAAAGGTTTGCGCGAGCCCGAGCTGATCAAATGGAAAAGCTTTGACGGGCTCGAGGTCTCGGGCTTTATCTACAAGCCGCCAGCATCTTTCAAGGGCAAGCGGCCGGTCATCA
>CAZSOE010000111.1:0-6608 GCA_964608335.1 uncultured Chloracidobacterium sp. | reverse complement strand
AGGCACGGTCAACTGGGCCGGCGTGGGCGACGCTTATTTCGCGATGGCGGCGATCCCCGCTGCTCCGGTGCAGGGTGTCGAATACAGCGCCTCGAAGTACCAGGTCCAGACGCAGGCGTTCTACGAGAGCATCTTTCAATGGATACTGCGTAACGCCAAAACGGATGAAACGCGCCATCTGGTCACGGTACAGCTGCCCATAGCGGCCGATGGTTCGACGAATAAGGTCTTTACGGGAACGAAGGACTACTTCGCGCTGTCGGCGCTCGGAGAATCGCTTTCGCAGCAAGCCGGGCGCGAGATCAACATCGTCGATCTGATCAACTTCAGCAACTACTGGTGGCTGCGATGGCTGACGAAGCCTTTGTCTATCCCGATCCTGTACGCGCTAAGTTTCTTTAACGCGATAATTCACAATTACGGCGTCGCGATCATCATCTTTACGTTCCTGTTCTATTCGCTGCTGTTTCCACTAAGGTGGTCGCAGTCGAAGTCGTTCAAGAAGGCCTCGGCAAATGCGCCGAAGATGAAGGAGCTGCAGGACAAGCTCAAAGCCCTGCAAAAGAAAGGCGTCCCGAACGACGATCCGCGAATGCGCGCGCTCCAGATGGAGCAGCTCAAGATGACGAAGGACGCGCTGCCCATCGGCGGCTGCCTCCCGATGCTGCTGCAGTTCCCATTGCTGATCGCTTTCTATACAGCGATCACCGTATCACTCGAGGCCCGCCAATCGTCGTTCCTCTGGCTGCCGGACCTATCGGCCGCGGACCCGTGGCATCTGCTCGAATTCGCGTTCGCGATCTCGATGGTGCTTGCGATGAAGTTCACGCCGACGGCCGCTGCGATCACGCCTGAGCAGCAGATGCAGCAGAAGATGATGACCTACTTCATGCCGGTAATGATGCTCTGGGCTCTGTGGTCGGCGCCCTCTGGGCTTCTGCTATACTGGTTCTTCGGCAACATCGTGAGCTTTGGTCAACAGATGGTGATCAACCGTCTGAACAAGACGAACACGCCACCGGGAACCCAGATCGTGGATGAGGTACCCAAAGGCGCGAAAAAAGTGAAGCCACGATTATCAACGACCTGATGAACGAGATCTGTGACAACGCGCGAGAGTTCTTAGCAGGATTGGTCGATGATCTCGGCTTTGAACTGTCGGTATCGGCGGAATGGACTGACGAGGGGTGCGTGCTCGAGCTTACTGGCGAAGATGCGCATTTTGCCTTGGCAGAGAATGGTGAGCTGCTCGACGCCTTTGAGACGGTGATCTTTCAGGTCTTTGGCCGGGATCTCGACCGCTCGCACCGGTTTATCGTCGACGCCGAGGGCTTCCGGCAGAGCCGCAAAGCCGAGCTGCACGCCATGGCTCGATTTGCGGCCGAACAGGTCCGAAAGAACGGCCGAGCGTTCACGTTCGGTGTACTCAACGCGACTGAACGCCGGATCATCCACACCACACTCCAAAAAGAAAACGACCTCATCACCGAATCGGTGGGCGATGGTCGTGACCGCCGGCTCCAGGTAAGGCTGCAATAGACCTTAATTCACGACGGGACACGGCGACGCGGCGAGTGTTTGTCGACAACCTCGTGAACGAGTACCGCCGTCACCAAACCTACACTGAACAGCACGACCAGGAACGACAGATCGAAGTAGCCGATCTGAATGACGGCTATTGCTTTTAGGATCGTAGCGGAAAGCAGAACCGAGAGCGGAATGGCGCGGCTCCTGTCTCTCAAGATAAGCGCTATCAGCGTGGCGATCGCTGCGTTTACGAGGAATAGAAAGGCGAAACCCGGGAGATACATTAAAATCGGATCGGCCATGCCTTTAGGTCTCCTTGTTACGACGGTATTCTAATACAAAACCAGGTGCGTCAACTAAAATATCGGCTGAGCAAAGTCTCGGATTCGCGGGTTACCTCAATATGAGAGACACGATCGTCGCGCTTGCAACACCCACAGGCCGGAGCGGCATAGGTGTCGTCCGGGTGAGCGGCGGCGAGGCGTTGGCGATCACGCGTAAGTTGGTTGCGGATGATGATTTTTCGCCCGAGCCCCGAATGGCAACGCTTCGCACGCTGCACGAAAGAACAGGGGAAGCGATCGACGAGGTGATCGTTACATACTTCAAAGCGCCGCATTCGTTCACCGGCGAAGATGTTGTTGAGATAAGTTGTCACGGATCGCCTGTTCTGCTCAGGCAGGTGATCGACATTTGCCTGTCGCTCGACGCGCGAATGGCGAACCCGGGCGAGTTCAGCTTGCGGGCTCTCGCAAACGGTCGGATGAATCTCGCCGAGGCCGAGGCGATACGCGATCTTATCGACGCGCAGACAACTGCCGCAGCGCGGCAGGCCGTGCGACAGATGCGCGGCGAATTGTCGCAAACACTTCAGCCGATCAAGGACGATCTGCTTGATGTGATCGTTGTGCTCGAATCAGCGCTCGAATTTGTCGAAGACGACCTTCCGGATTTTCAAATGGAAGGTTTGCGTACGCGTCTTGTGCTGGTCGCCGAATCAGTCGGCAGGGTCGCCGACACATTCAGCGCCGGCAAGCTTCTCCGCGATGGCCTTCGCGTCGCAATCGTCGGTCGCCCCAACGTCGGTAAGTCTAGTCTTTTCAATGCTTTACTAGGAAGCGACCGAGCGATCGTAACCGACATTGCGGGCACCACGCGCGACCAACTCCACGAGCGGCTGGTCATCAATGACATTCCGATCTCACTCGTGGACACAGCGGGCCTTCGCGACACGAACGACACCGTCGAACGTATCGGAGTCGAACGTGCACGCGGCACGATGGTCGACGCCGATCTCGTGATCGTAATGCTCGATGCAAGCGAACCGCTAACGAATGAGGATCGCGCGGTTCTCGATACGGCGGTCGACCTCGCGCGCGTTGTCGTTCTCAACAAGATCGACAAAGTTGAAGCGAACACTATCGAAGACCTTGGTCGATCCATTGGCGGTCAAACACTCGCGATATCGGCGACGCACGGAACCGGTCTCGACAAACTGCGCCGCGCGCTTGTCGAGCCCTTCGCACCGGACGAGGTTACGAACTCGGGGTTTCTCGTCACGGATGCGCGGCACTACGACTTGCTCGCCCGAGCTCGTTCGGAGATCGAACATTCCGGCGAGCAACTCGGCCAAAACATAAGCGAAGAGATCGTCCTCATCGGTCTTCACAATGCGATGCGTTTCCTGGGCGAGATCACCGGCGAAACGACGACCGAAGATATGCTCTCGAGGATCTTCTCGACCTTTTGCGTCGGCAAGTAAGTTTAGTGTCTTAGTTTGGCAGGGCTGAGGTCCTCATTCGTCCATTCGTGGCTGATCTCTTTCTCAATTTAGCCACGAATGCACGAATGGCATGATTACCAAGTTGAGTTCATCATGCGAAACCCAAATCAAGCCACGACGGCAAGTAATAAACCATTGGCAAACGACACTCGATTCGATAGAATTTGAGTTTTTCCGCTCAGTGGAAGTGGTGATGTTCGACGAAAGTTTTGACGTGATAGTGATCGGGGCGGGACATGCGGGCTGCGAAGCCGCATCGGCCGCGGCGCGCCTCGGTGCTGAGACCGCGCTTGTCACTATCAATCTCGACCTGATCGGCCAAATGTCGTGCAACCCCGCGGTCGGCGGCATTGCTAAGGGACACGTGGTGCGCGAGATCGACGCGCTCGGCGGGATCATGGCGCGCGTGATCGATCGAACCGGCATTCAATTCCGTCTACTCAATCGCTCGCGCGGCCCTGCGGTCCAATCGCCGCGGGCTCAGGCCGACCGCGGTCTGTATCGCACCGAGATGCGGCGCGTGCTGGAAGAAACCTCGAACCTCCATTTTCGGCAGGGTGTCGTCGTTGATCTAATTGTTGAGAACAATAGAGTTATAGGCGTCGAGCTGGAGGATACGCGTCGATTCGCCGGGAAGGCGGTCGTGATCGCGACGGGGACATTTCTTAACGGGACCATACATACCGGCAGCCGTACGTATTCGGCGGGCCGGGCCGGTGAACCTGCGTCGATCGCCCTGGCTGAGAATCTCAAAAGGCATGGCTTTCCGGTCGGTCGACTCAAGACGGGCACCCCTCCACGGCTCGACGGCCGGACCATCGACTGGGACGCCTTCGAACCGCAGCCGCCGGATAAGGACCCTGTGGCTTTTTCTTTTTCGACGGAGCGGATCGATCAACCACAGCTCCAGTGTTTCATCGGATTCACGCATGACCGGCTGCACCAGACGATCCGCAGAAATCTGCATCGGTCACCCCTCTATTCGGGGAAGATCAAGGGTATCGGGCCTCGATATTGCCCGTCGATCGAGGACAAGGTTGTTAAGTTTGCGGACAAAGAGCGGCATCAGTTGTTCCTCGAGCCCGAAGGGCATAAAACACACGAGGTCTACCTCAACGGTTTTTCCACCTCGCTGCCGTCGGACCTGCAATTGGAGCTGGTTAGAATGATCGACGGTTTTGGTGAGGTGCAGATAATTCGTCCTGGCTATGCGATCGAGTACGATTTTGTCGACCCGCGCGAACTGCTCCCAACGATGCAGACGACGAGGATGGGCGGCCTCTTCCTGGCCGGCCAGATCAACGGGACGACCGGGTATGAAGAGGCTGCGTGTCAGGGTTTGCTGGCGGGGATAAACGCGGCCCATTCTATCACGGGACGAAAACCGTTCATCCTGGGGCGTGAGGAGGCGTACATAGGCGTATTGGCTGACGATCTGATCAGACACGGCGTCGATGAGCCTTATCGCTTATTCACTTCGCGTGCCGAGGCCCGCTTGACGCTGCGGCATGACAATGCGGACCGTCGATTGTCGCCCAAAGGACGTGAGATAGGCCTCGTTGGCGATTCCGACTGGGAAAGATTCAATATTCGACGTGACCGAATAGCGGGTCTGAGAAACGCACTTGATCACACGCGGCTGACGAGATCATCCCCTGAATACAAGGCTATCGTCCAGCAGATCGGGGCGGACCTTGGCGACTCGATAACCCTTTCGAATCTTGCGATGCGCGAAGGTGTGCCGATTGAATTGATCGCAAACATACTCTCGCAAGCTGCAGGTGAATCAGTAAGTATCACCGAGGTGAAAGGTGCGTTGGCCGATTCATTGTATAGCGGCTATATCGAGAAGCAGCGCGCTGCGAGCGCCCGCGTTAACCATCATGATACTTTACGTGTGCCGGACGGATTCTCATTCAGCTCGATCGGCGGCCTGTCAACTGAAATGCGGGAGCGCCTGGAGCGAGCGCGACCGCGAACGTTCGGCCAAGTCCGCACTGTAAAAGGGCTTACACCGGCTGCGATCTCTAATGTCCTTGTCCATCTTACTGCAAAAACGGGTTCCGCCTAGTCACGAAAAAACATCTTGTCCTCGACGATGTGGCACGTGCCACATTTTTAATGCTGTCGTATCTTGAATGTGGCACGTACCACATTCGACCTCAATTACGATTCATCCGAACTCTGTGATACCTTTAGAGCCGAATGGGTCGGATCATCGCAATAGCGAATCAGAAAGGCGGTGTAGGCAAGACAACAACCGCAGTCAACCTCGCAGCTGCGATCGCCGCTGAGGATAAGAAGGTCTTATTGGTGGATGCGGATCCACAGGCTAACGCGACCTCAGGTGCCGGTATTGCACGAAACACCCCTCGCAAGACACTGTATGACGCCCTGATCGGCCAAAATTCGGTACGCGAGATGGTCCAGGCAACCGAGATCCCGACACTCTGGGTTGTGCCCTCGGACAAGAATCTCGCCGGGGCCGAAGTGGAACTTGTCAACGCCGAAGACCGCGGCCGCGCACTAAAGCGTCTGCTTGACGGGATCAGAGACTATTTTCATTACATAATCATCGATTGCCCGCCGTCGCTCGGACTCTTGACCCTAAACGGACTTACGGCCGCCGATTCATTGCTCGTCCCGATCCAGTGCGAGTATTACGCCTTGGAAGGAGTCACCGAGCTGTTCGATACTCTTGCGAGGCTTCGAAGGGAATTGAACCCGGACCTGGCGATTGAGGGATTACTCCTCACTATGTACGACGAGCGGACCAATTTGTCCGAGGCTGTTGCCAAGGATCTGCGGGATTTCTATGGTGAACAGGTGTTAAAAACTGTGATTCCCCGCAACGTCCGGCTCGCCGAAGCGCCAAGTTTTGGTAAGCCCATAATGCTCTATGACCCTCGCTCGCGGGGGGCGGAGAGCTACGTCCAACTTGCAAAGGAGATAATAAATAATGGCTAGGCAATCACTCGGCCGGGGCCTGAGCGCGCTGCTCGGGGAGGAGAAACCGGTACAGGCGGACCAGCCTACGTCCGAGATCGCCATTGATCTGATCGACCCAAATCCGGAACAGCCGAGGACCCGATTCGCCCCGAAGGACCTTGAGGAGTTGGCGCAATCTATTCGCGCCAACGGGGTCGTCCAACCGATCGTCGTTCGCACGAAAGCGGGTCGGTACGAGATCGTGGCGGGGGAGCGGCGGTGGCGCGCCGCGCAAAAGGCGGACCTCAGACGCATACCCGCCGTGGTCAAGGATGTTACTGACGAAAAAATGCTCGAACTCGCCCTGGTC